>NZ_CP107990.1 GCF_041435015.1 Streptomyces canus
TACCACATCGCTGCGCGATGTGCAAGCGAACAACCGTGCTGCGCACGGTTGTTGCGCTCCGCCCGCGGGAGCGCTGGCGGGACGCTGCGCGTCCCGCTCAACCCGACTGCTGCGCAGTCGGGTTGACGCTCCGTCCGCTGCGCTCCCGGAGCCTGTGGGACTTCGTCCCACTATCAGGCCTCCGCTTGCGCTCCAGCCTGAAGGGGCGGGTCCGCTGCGCTCCCCCGCCCAACGGTCCTTCCGGCTGCGCCTCCAGAACCTTGGGGCCCGCTAACGCGGGCCGGCTGGCTACGAGGGGGTGGGGTGCTCGTTCGTGCGGGTTCCAGTGTAGCGTGTGTCTCAAGTTGATGCACCATGTAGTATTGGCGGAAACACTGGATGGGGTTCTGGGAGTCGAAACGATTACTTGAGCCAATCCTCCCAGCGAGGGTGGGCCGGGTCGCATTGCCCGTTTTCAATCGCTAGTTGGTGAGCACTCTGCGGACTCACTGAGTCTCCGAAAGAAATGAAGACGCAGTCTGGGTAGACCGGCTGCATGCCGTACCAACAGACCGTTATGAGGAGCACGAGCATGAGGGAGGCGAGAAGGTGCTTCCACGTAGGAGGACCTGAGACGGGATAGATCACGCAGAGAGCGTAAGACAACTAAGAGCTGACCGATCACCTAGCGCTTCCCGGCGACCCATGTATGCCAGCTCACCCCTGAAATGGATGTTATGGCTGCCCTTCAGCTCCGAGAGCATCAGATCGACCAGAAGTCAGCTTTTCGCCGGTGGGTGGGATTCCCCGCAAAGTGCTCTGTGCCCCCGCAGGGCGCCCGCGGGACGATCGTGTCCGCGACCGGATCCGGGAAGACGATCACCGCAGCCACGTGCGCGCTGGAGTGCTTCCCTGGCGGCCGGATCCTGGTGACCGTGCCGACCCTGGACCTGCTCGTGCAGACCGCTCAGGCGTGGCGGGCGGTAGGGCACCACTCCCCCATGGTCGCGGTCTGCTCGCTGGAGAACGACCCGGTGCTGAACGAGCTGGGGGTGCGCACCACCACCAACGCGATCCAGCTCGCCCTGTGGGCCGGGCACGGGCCCGTCATCGTGTTCGCCACGTACGCCTCCCTCGTGGACCGCGAGGACATCGACGCACCCGTGGGCCAGAGGAAGGTTCGCGGGCCGCTGGAGGCCGCTCTGGCGGGCGGAGAGCGCCTGTACGGCCAGCAGATGGCAGGCTTCGACCTCGCGATCGTGGATGAGGCCCACGGAACTGCCGGTGATCTTGGGCGGCCGTGGGCGGCGATCCACGACAACACCCGCATCCCCTCCGACTTCCGGCTCTACCTCACCGCCACCCCCCGCATCCTCGCCGCGGCCCGGCCACAGAAGAGCGCGGACGGCCAGGAGGCGGAGATCGCGACCATGGCCGACGATCCGGACGGCATCTTCGGGGCATGGCTCCCCGGCGCTGAGCTGGGGCTCTCGGAGGCGATCGAGCGGGGCATCCTCGCCGGGTTCGAGATCGACGTGCTGGAGATCCGCGACCCCTCCCCCGTCCTCGGAGAGTTGGAAGAGGCGCGGCGGGGCCGGCGCCTGGCTCTCCTGCAGACCGCCCTCCTGGAACACGCCGCGGCGTACAACCTGCGCACCGTCATGACGTTCCACCAGAAGGTCGAGGAAGCCGCCGCGTTCGCGGAGAAGCTGCCCGAGACCGCGGCCGAGCTGTACATGAACGACGCCTCGGACGACGACCTGGCCGCCGCCGACAAGCTGCCCAAGTCCTCGATCGACGCAGAGTTCTACGACCTCGAGGCCGGCCGCCACGTACCCCCGGACCGGATGTGGTCGGCGTGGCTCTGCGGCGATCACCTCGTGGCCGAACGACGCGAGGTGCTGCAGCAGTTCGCCAACGGCATCGACGCGGCCGGGCGCCGGGTCCACCGCGCCTTCCTCGCCAGCGTTCGCGTGCTCGGGGAAGGCGTAGACATCACCGGCGAGCGCGGAGTGGAGGCGATCTGCTTCGCCGACACCCGCGGCTCGCAGGTGGAGATCGTGCAGAACATCGGCCGCGCGCTCAGGCTCAACCGCGACGGCAGCACGAAGGTCGCGCGCATCATCGTGCCGGTCTTCCTGGAGCCCGGCGAGGACCCCACCGACATGGTCGCCAGCGCCAGTTTTCGCCCTCTTGTTGCGGTCCTCCAAGGACTCCGCAGTCATGATGAACGACTCGTCGAGCAGCTCGCCTCCCGCGCCCTCACCAGCGGAAAGCGCAAGGTCCACATCCGGCGGGATGAAGACGGCCAGATCATCGGGACCGGCGGCGAGGGTGACGGCGAGGACCAGCAGCAGGACGGCACCGACGCCGCTGCCGAGTCGGCCCTCCTCCACTTCTCCACCCCGCGCGACGCGTCGACCATCGCGGCGTTCCTGCGTACCCGGGTGTACCGGCCGGAGTCGCTGGTGTGGCTGGAGGGCTACCAGGCCCTCATCCGCTGGCGGGCAGAGAACGAGATCACCGGCCTCTACGCCGTCCCCTACGACGTCGAGACCGAGGTCGGGGTCACGAAGGCATTTCCGCTTGGTCGATGGGTCCACCAGCAGCGGAAAGCCCTGCGGGCAGGGGAACTGGAGGAAAGGCGCAAGACCCTGCTCGACGCGCCGGAAGCCGGGATGGTGTGGGAACCGGGCGAAGAAGCCTGGGAGACCAAGCTCGCCGCACTGCGGTCCTACCGGCAGGCCACCGGACACCTGGCCCCGCGTCAGGACGCCGTCTGGGGCGAGGGCGACGCGATGGTGCCCATCGGGCAGCACATGGCCAACCTCCGCCGCAAGGGCGGCCTGGGCAAGGACCCGGAGCGGGCGGCACAGCGCGCGACGCAGCTGGCCGCAGTCGACCCGGACTGGGACTGCCCGTGGCCACTGGACTGGCAACGCCACTACCGCGTCCTCGCCCACCTCGCCGAGGACGAACCCGGCGGTGTCCTGCCCGACATCGCACCCGGCGTGCTGATGGACGGCGACGACATCGGACGATGGCTCCAGCGGCAGAAACAACTGGCCACCTGGAAGTTGCTGTCAGAGGAGCAGCAGGAACGGCTGTCTAAGCTGGGCGTGAAGCCTGTCCAGGCGCCGTCTCCGGCCCCTGCCGCCATGCGTACGACGAAGGGCCCGAGCAAGGCACAGCAAGCGTTCCAGCGGGGCCTGGCGGCCCTCGCGCAGTGGGTCGAACGCGAAGGCGCCCACCGGCCTGTACCACGCGGCCACGCTGAACAGATCGCCGTCGACGGCGAACCTGAGCCGGTGATCGTCAAACTGGGCGTATGGACATCGAACGTCCGTGCCAGGCGGGACAAGCTCACCCCCGACCAGCAGGCCGCCCTCGCCACCTTGGGTGTGCCCTGGGCGAAGGCCGCAGTGGTGCCTGCCCCGTCCGGCAGCATGGACGACGGTTCCGTCCGGCCCACGCCGTCGGACGCACAGGCACAGGAAGACCACGGCCAGGGCGACACGGTGACGCGGGAAGAGCGCGAGACCCAGGCAGCACGGGGCCGGGCGCGGGCGCAGGGATGAACGAGCTGATGCGCAACCACACCAAGGCCGAACTGCTGCGCATGGCCTACGCGGGCGGCCTGGTGAACCACAACTCCCCCGAGAAGTGGCGCAAGGACGAAATCGCCTCCGCCGTCGTAGACATCGAGTTCCGCGCGGCCGACCAGCCCAACCCGGCCCGGCCAGCCGCAGTCAGCTCGCGTCCCGCTCCGGCGAAGCCGCTGCTGGAGCGGAACCACCATGACGAGTGCGAGAAGGAGCTATACGAGGGCGGCACCTGCACCTGCGACCTCATCGAACAGTACGGACCGCCCTCCGAACGGGACGACTACTGAGAAGGCTCTGCCTGCTCCCGCCCCACCACGCCAGACCCCGGACCCTCTCTTCAAGAGGCCTGGGGTCTCGTGCTGTCGGCTGGCAGATAGCCGCCGCACCTACGCGTCCCAGCCCGTGAGCGGTCGGCGGACAGCGGAAAACCCAAGCGCGGTCCTTCCCGGTTCGCGACCATAGATCCCGTGAACGTCAAAATCACCGGGCCCGGAAGCAGAGATCCGGAACGGATCGCCGAACTCACTCCCCAGGCGAACGAGAACGTGACGGGCCAGCACGTCGTTTCGAAGGTGCTGTTGCGTGAATGGGCCGCCGCCGTGAAGCACACCACCGTTGAGCACGTGCAACCCTACGATCTACAACACCCGGAGCGCCGACTCAACACCCGGCCGCCTCGGGGCATCGGAAAGATCGAGAACTTCGTGCCGTGGGCTTCAACGTCGCTGGAGAACAAGTGGGGCCTGGTCGAGCAAGAGCTACCCGACGCCCTCGCCGCGGTCAAAACGGGGACCGCACTTGGAGAGCCGCGTACCGCCGGGATTCTGCGTGACCTGATCGCGTTGCATTACATCCGGTCCCACCACTACCGCGAGGCCTTCAACCGCGTTTTCACCGACTTCTTGCCGCGGCAACGGGAGTGGCTCCTCACCAAGCGTGCTGGCCAACTGGAAGCTGCCTACTTGCAGCACACAGGGCGGCCCGCGGCCGGACCGGAGGACTTGGCTGCCATCGCCGACGAGACGTTCAGCCCGATGCTCGACCAGTTCCACGACGGATCACTGCTTCGCGTGCGCATTGAGGCCTCCTTCGACCAAGCCCGCCAGCTCATGGCTCAGTATGCCCTGGAGATCCTGGAGCCCGAAGAGGGCGAATTCCTGATCGGAGACAACCCTGCTCTGACCGTACGCAAGGAAGGCGACAGCCTCTCCCACGGCATGGCCCTTCTCGACTCTCACACCACCGTCCTCCCTATCGGCCCCCACCACATGCTGTCACTGGGGCCGACTCCCCTTTACGGACGCCTCGCCAAGTCCGCGGTCGACAAGATGAACGTGCTGCAGATCAAAGCCGCCCGCGAATACGTGTACACCCGTCCGAACAGCTCCCTCGCCGCGATAATCCGAGAGGAAGCCACCTCAAGATCACCGAGGCTATAGATCAGGCACCTGTTCCTCGAGCGCCGGGCGGTCGACGTCTGCGTACGCTCGAGCAGTACGGACCGCCTCCGACCGAGACGACTTCCGACATGAGACCCCGGGCCGTCGCGGTCCGGGGTCTCATGACTTCAAGGTGAGGGCGTGAGTCGGTGCCACATGAAGATGCAGCTCTCCAGGCTGGCGAGTGACGGCCGGCGCAGCACGGACCGGATCCGCTCGGGTCCCACCAGGACGACGGGCATCCGGCGTTCACGGCCCTGGAACAGGCTCCACAACCCGTAGACGAACTGCAGGGCCCCGGTCCGCAGCAGATGGGCATCGCGTACAACCACCACCCGGCGCTCAAGTCCCCAAAATTGAGTACGAGTTGGGCCACCCTGACAGCACACTGGAGGGCATGGATGGACTGTACGTAGTCAGACATGAGCCGACCTGGCGCGAGGAGCCGGAGCCTGAGCCGGACGACGAGTACGACAACGACACGGACCACAAGACCGTGTACGCCCTCTTCGGCCTGGCCATCTACAAGGCCAACTGTCTCGAACACTCGCTCGTCAACCGTCAACACTCTCGCGCTCACCAAAATCATCACGGCGAGGGAGCAGGGAGAGCAGCTCATCCGCGACCCTTGGACTCAGGGCTTCAAGGACATGATGGGCAAGCTCATCAAGCGCGTCGAGCCTCACACCAGCGCCTACCCAGAGGTCATCGACGACCTCACCAACAGCCTGAAGCGGCGTAACCACCTGGTTCACAACTTCTGGCGCGAGCGCATCCAAGACATGATCAGCGAGGCTGGCCGGGCCAGGCTGTGCACGGACCTGAAGGCGGACTGTCGGCTACTCACGCAGACAGACGAACGCTTCAGCGAGAGAGTCTTGGACCCCATCATGGAGAGCATGGGAATCACGGCTGAGGCCGTTGCAGCCCAGTACGCGAAGGAACGCCGCGAGGCGATGGCGCGCTACGAGACCGAGGCGTTCACGGTCGAAGACGACTCGGACTGACCTGCGTGTTCACACGCCCCGGCGAAGCTGGGCTTGCTCTGGAGTTGCGGCGAGGCCACAGCCGTCATGTAGCTTCCGGCCATGAACACGTTGGCGGGGGACTGGTGGGAATCCGGCTCGTGGTGGCAGTTCGTCATCACGATCGCTGTCGGCATCGCGGTAGGCGTTCTCGCGGCCTGGGCAACGCTCAGGGCCAGCAACCCAAAGCGGCAACTCACCTGGTGGGTGCGGTCCAACACCCCGCTCATGAACATGCCAGGAACCTCTGAGCGGTCAGAGCTCGCGGTCACCTTCTTCGGTGCGCCGCTGGCGTCTCCGCGCATCATCGAGCTCGTCATTGCCAACTCGGGTCGGCGTGACATCACCGCCGCGATGTTCCATGGCTCTCAGCCGCTACGGTTCGACTTCGGCGTCCCCGTCTGCACCATTCTGGACGCGACGACGACCCCCGCTGGAAGTGTCCGCCCCACGTTCGACACCGCTGGCTGGCTCATCGTGGGCGACGACGGATCGGGAGATTCTTGGATTGACGTCCTCCCCTCGCTGCTGAGCAAAGGGCAGGAAGTCGTACTGTCTGTACTCGTCGACGGCGATGAAAAGCCAGTGGACTTGACCAGGTTCCCGCTGGTCGATGTCACTCCAGTCTCCGAAGTTCCAGGGGAACGGTCGCGAGCGCTCGCCGAGGCACTCAGCCGAACGTCGATTTACCTCGGGCCGATCCGCATCAGGGTGCGCTCTGATCGACCCTGAAACCGTGGCGCAAGGGCGGGCGGTAAGACGTAGCGGTGAGGAAGACTCGGCTCAGGGGGTCATCCCCCACCCCTCACGGCTCGACCCGGCCAGCGTCGACCGCACCCAGGAAGTCAAGGACGCACCGCGCGCCACGCTCGCGAAGGATCACGCAGCCTCGGGCCCAACTTCCTCGCCGACTCACTGACAGGCCGCGAGAGCGGCACCCGGCCAGGCAGAAGATGCAACGCCTGCTCGACAGCGACCGTCTTCCCCAGGCCCGTGTCCCCGTACACACAGCACATCCCGCGGGCCGCGAGCAGCCAACTATGGTTCTCCGCACTCTTCCGGGCCCACCGACCACGGCTTGAGCAGCGCATAAGGGAGGGGGCGCATCCACGCAGCTATGGTCGCACTTGGAATCGATACGGACGAGCAACGTTCAGACTGGGTAGATGTAGCCCGGTACTCGTTATGGTATCGGCCATGACCAGGACCCTGGAGAGTCGTCGAGCGGACGACATGACCGACCTTGAGCGTGATTTAGTCCACCTTGCACGTATGGCGCTGGCGGGACGTGGTCAGGACGTTCAAATGCTGCTGCAGCGCATGGCCAGACGGTACAGCCGCAGTAATGAGGCGATCGGGAAGGCACTGCAGGACCTGCTACGGGATGCTCCGAGCGCGGATGCCCCCTTGCGCGGACTGGGCAACACTGCGCCAGTTCCTTTGGACATGGACAGCCGTGTTCCCTTGATTCGCCCCGACCACCTGGCGCCCACTGTCACCCCAGTTCTCTCGCGGGACGTTCGTGACGCCGTTGATCAGCTCTGCGAAGAACACCTCGGGCGGGACCGGCTCCTCAGTGCAGGATTGACCCCAAGCCGGAGCGCGCTCTTCGTCGGGCCCCCGGGCGTCGGCAAGACCTTGGTCGCTCGCTGGATCGCGAGCCGCCTCGATCTGCCGTTGCTGGTGCTCGATCTGTCGTCGGTCATGAGCAGCTACCTAGGACGTACGGGCGGCAACATCCGCAAGGTCCTGGACTATGCCAAGGCCAGTCCCTCGATCCTTTTGCTCGACGAGCTCGACACTGTGGCCAAGCGCCGGGATGACGGTGCTGAGGTCGGCGAGCTAAAGCGTCTGGTGACTGTGCTCCTGCAGGAAATCGATGACTGGCCGGCAAGTTCGCTGCTGCTCGCCGCCACCAATCATGGTGATCTTCTGGATCCTGCAGTGTGGCGACGCTTCGAGGCGGTGATCGACTTCCCGCTGCCCGATGCCGCGCAGCTCCGTGAGGCCCTCGAGCAGTACTGCGAGGGTGAGGCACCCTCAGATGTTCTGACGGTCATCGCCCGTTCCCTCGCAGCTCAGGGCGCGTCCTATTCGGAGGCGCATCGCGTGATGACGACCGCGCGTCGGCGAGCTGCACTGGCTGATCAGCCTGTCGGGGCGAAGCTTCTGGACGTGTGCGGTGAGCAGTTGAGGCAATTGCCCTTTGCAGAACGGGTGCGCTTGGCAGTGGATCTGGTGCAATCTGATCACATGTCGCAACGGCGCGTGCACGAACTGTCAGGGATCAGCAGGGACACCATTCGTAAGCGCGTGCGGCACCAGGAGTCACAGGGGTAGTTCTCGTGGGGGGAGCGTCTGATGCCCGGACCGCACAACTTTCTGCTTGGTCACGGCGAAAGGCTCGTTGAGCCCGTCACACTGCCAGGCGGAGGGGGCGCAACTGCGCTCCCCTACACCGAGGAAGAAGCGCGCTCACGTCTGCGCCCCCAGGTACGGGATGCGGTGCGTCGTTTCGCGCAGCTGCCAGCCGAGGCCTGTCCTGACGGACAGGTCGTCGGCGTTCTCACGATGCATCCTCAGTTCATCGCCAAGAGCTACCACCCTCAGCAGCTGCTCACCGATCTGGGTCTTTCCTATGTCGGTGCCCGCAACGCGATGATCAGGCCTGAGAAGTGGACCAAGCAGGAACCGCCGTCTCTCTCCGAGACCGCGGAGCTCTTCGTGGCGGGCCGGCGAGCTGCGTTCACCTTGTGGAATCAGCGCATGCAAGCCGGGCTCCTCCCCGGCGGTGACCAGCTGCGGAAAGTGGAGGCTTTCCGCGCGCCGACGGCACAGGAGCGGCAGCGCAACATCACCCGCCTGTCGGCGGGCCCGAGGCTGGTCGAGGTAGGCCTCCACCTGCCTCCCCGGATCAGGGAGAAGATCCTCACAGGATTCGCCGAGTACGTGGAGTTCTTAGGCGGCACCGCAGAGATCGGTCACGCGTTGCAGATGCCGGGCATCGGATTCGTCCCCGTCCGGCTGGCTCCCGAGGCGATGGACCGACTGGCTCAGTTCGCTTTCATGCGCGTGGTCCGTCCGATGCCCAAGCTCAGGGCGTTCCATCCGGTGGAGCGCGCCACCACGGCAGCCGGGCTCAAGGCTCCCTCCCTGCCCAATGAAGGCGCTGTGGACCCCGATGTGAGAATCGCGGTCCTGGACGGGGGCCTGGACGTAGACGGCCCCATGGCTCCCTGGGCACGGTCACACGAAGTCTCCGGAGCCTGCGAAGCCACTGGTGAGTACCTCGACCACGGTCACAATGTCACCTCCGCCGCCCTGTTCGGCCCCCTCACCCCCGGGCAGCAGGCCCCTCGCCCGTTCGGCACAGTCGATCACTTCCGCGTCGTCGACGAAGAGCCGGAAGATGACCTCGCGCTCTACCGGACCCTGGACCGTATCGACACAGTGCTGCGGGAGAACCCGCACCAGCTCATCAACCTCAGTCTCGGCCCCGATCTGCCCATCGAGGACGACGAAATCCATCCCTGGACCGCCTTGCTCGATTCGTGGCTGTCCGACGGCAAACGCCTGCTGACCATCGCAGCGGGCAACAACGGCGACCTGGACCGTGCGTCCGGCAACGCCCGCGTGCAAGTCCCTTCCGACAGCGTCAACGCCCTCTCGGTCGGGGCCGCCGACTCCACCCGGCCCTCATGGCGGCGCGCTCAGTACAGCGCCCTGGGACCGGGACGCTGCCCCGGCATGGTCAAGCCCGACGTGCTCAGCTTCGGCGGAGATCACAAAGAGCCGTTCTTCTTCGCCGCTCCGTACGGCCAGGATTCCCCCTCCATGTCCCTCGGCACCAGCTTCGCCGCACCAAGCGCCCTGCGCATGGCCGCCGGCATCCGCGCTCACTTCGGCCCTGTCCTGACCCCCCTCGCGCTGAAGGCCCTGCTCATCCACTGCGCCGAGGACAATCCCCAGGACACCTCCGAGCGTGGCTGGGGCCGCCTGCCAGGAGAACTGGAGCACTACGTGATCTGCCCGCCGCACACCGCCCGCGTCGTCTACCAGGGCAAACTCGCACCCAAGCAGACCGTTCGGATGTTCCTGCCCCTGCCGGAAACAGTGACCTCCGGCGACATACAGGTCACCGCCACCTACTGCATCGCCTGCCCAACCGACCCGCGGGCCCCCCGCAACTACACCACCAGCGCTTTCGAGCCGACCTTCCGACCGAACATGGAACGGCTCAGCCCAACCGGCAAGGTCCCCAAGTCAGAACCGTTCTTCCAGGCCCGCGACTACATGAGCGAGCAGGAATTGCGCTCCGACGCCCACAAGTGGGAGACCGTCAAACACAAAACAGCCGTCTTCAAAGCAGACCGACTGAAGAGGCCAGCCTTCGACGTCCGTCACGTCTTCCGACTCGACGACCTCCCGCCAGACACCAACCCGGACGTCGCCTACGCCCTGGTCATCACACTCAAAACACCCTCCGTACCCGACCTCTACGACCAGGTCGTCCGCACCTACGCCGCCCGCCTCGAGATCCTGCAGCCCCGCATCGATATCCCCATCACAATCCGCCCCTGAACAGACCCAGACAACGTGACAACGCCCCGGGGGTCACTCGGGCGGCCGATGGCCGGGGTGGAAGGCATGGTGCGTGACGTGGACGCTGCCGGAACCCATGCTGAGCACTCTCGTGGCCGTGCCCGATCTGCGGCCGGGCTGGGCGGCGGAGCCCAAGTGGGATGGATTCAGGGCCCTGGTCTCCGTCGACGCGGGCCGGGTGATGCTGCGTTCCCGGCGTGGCACCGAGATGCTTGCGGCGTTCCCGGAGATCGGGGCCGGGGCCGCGCAGCTGCCGGGGGCCACCGCGCTGGACGGCGAGCTGGTCGTATGGGACGCCGCGGGACGGCTCGCCTTCGAGCGGCTGCAGAACCGCCTTCAGCGGCGCGGCGCCGCCGCGGCCCGGGCGGCGGCGGAGTGGCCGGCCCACTTCGTCGCGTTCGATCTGCTGCGGCTGTCCGGGACGGACACCACCTCTTGGCCGTACCAGCAGCGCAGGGCCGCGCTGGAGTCCGTGTTCGCCGCCCGCTGGCTGTCGGCGCCGTGGGCGCTGTGCCCGTCGACCACCGAGGCCGACGTCGTGCGCGAGTGGCTGACGTGGGCGTCGGTCGGGATGGAGGGGGTGGTCTTCAAGAGGCTGGACGACGTCTACCGCCCGTCGGTGAGGGGTTGGCAGAAATACAAGGTCCGCGAGACGAGCGAGGCGATCGTCGGCGCGATCACCGGTTCCCTGGCCGTTCCCCGCACGCTGCTGCTCGGCAGGTACGACGACGGAGGCCGCTTTCAGTACGTCGGCCGCACCACCACCCTCGCCCGGGCGGCAGGTGCGGCGTTCGCCGGTCTGCTCGCTGCGGGGCGGCGCGGTCATCCGTGGACAGGCTGGTCGTTCTCTGCCGGGTGGGGCAGCCAGGAAAAGCTGAACGTCACGCTGGTGCAACCCGAGCTGGTGGTGGAAGTCGGCGTCGACGTCGCCCGCGACGCTGCCGGCCGGTGGCGACATCCCGCACGCTGGCACCGTGCACGCCCCGACCTCTCCCCCGCCGACATTCCCCGCATGACGTCGCCGCCGCGCTGACGGCGGCCGGGCGCGGAGGCCCCGCCGACGCGCAACCGGCTGAGCGCGCCCCGATCCCCGGCTGCGTCCGCGCCGCCCATCACCGCATTGCCGCTTCTACGCACGACGGTGCCTCCGTTCTCCGGGACTTCCAAGAGGACGGAGGCACCGATGTTTACTAGGTCAGGCCGCCCTGGGGCGCGGGATCCACGCCGGCCGTCCGGGGACGGCTGGCAGCCTGGTGTTGTCCAGCGGGTCGAGAGCCCGCCCCGCGCGGCCCTCGCAGCGGCGCAGAGCTGCGAGGGTGACCGTGGCCGGAAGAGTGATCAGCGCCAGGTGCGTCCAGGTGGCTTCCCGCTCGGGGTGCTCCGTGAAGTGCTCGCGTAGCCGAGCGGCGATCGCAGGGCTCGTACGGTGGACGCTGCCGACGTACCGAACTGTCCGTGCGGCGGTGCAGGGGAGGTAGATGCCGGTGCGGACGTTCGACCAGTAACCATTGCTGGTCACCTCGGTGGTCGGCACGATGAGCGGGATGGCGACGCCGCGCACGATGCCGCCACTGGCGGAATCGAGGCGCATCAGCGCATCCAGGTGGTCGGCGATGTCTGCGGTGAGTTCCACAGGCCGGCGGGCGAGCAGACTGCTCACAGGTCTGCCCCCACGGTGTCGCCTTCGCCGTACTTGAGGTTGCCGCTGAAGCTTTGCCCGATGATCTCATGGCGCATCTCCCAGTTGCGCACGAGCTTGGCCGCGTTCTCCAGGTCGGGCGCGATCGTGCCGCGCGGGTCCTTCCAGCCGCGCTGCTGGACGATGGTGGGAATCTTGTCGTCGTCGCTGCGTCCCTCCATGGTTTCCAGGAGAGTGGTGACCTCAGCCACCATGCGACGCAGCTCGTCGCCGTCCTCGGCGAGCATCGCGGACGCGGACTGGTCCTCGACCGAGTCGTCGGAGGCGAGCGCGAGCGTCCGCAGGTTCGGAGCGGTCATCGTCTTGTCGTCCGTCGGGGGCGTGGTCAGGTCAGCGGCGCACTGGTCCTTTTCCAGGCGGCGCACCGGGTAGCTGCGGCGCCCGTCGAAGATGGCCTGGGCGAGCTGCTCCAGGCCCTGGCGGGTGGCGGCGAGGAAGGCCAGCAGTTGGCCGGGCTCCTGGGCTTCGCCCTTCTGGGCGTTGAGCGCGCTGCGCTCCAGCAGGACGGTGTCACCGGTGCCGCAGGTGAGGTAGAACGCGCCACGCAGCGCGATCTGCTGGGTGGCGGGTCCCATCGGCGGGATGTCCGTGTTGCCCCTCGCGCGCTGGAGCCTGGCTGCGGCGAGCTCGGCGCGGGCGTCAGTGAGGATCTCTTCGATGGGCCTGACGTCGACTTCCATGCTGCGCAGGCCCTTGGCGTTCAGGGCGCGCTCCAGGGCGGACTGGCGGCCGGCCTGCCCGGGGACGGCGCGGGCGATGACGGCGGCGGTGAGGAAGCTGCGGGCTCGGGTGCGGTCGCGGCCGACCACGCCGCGGGTGCGCAGCGCGGCGGTGATGTGTCGGTCGCCGGCGGTCTCCGTGTCCAGCAGGAGGGTGGCGGCGACGAGAGCGGCGATGTCGTCGCGGTACGCGATGTGGGTGGGGATCTCGGTGGGGTTGTCGAACCAGCGGCGGGTCTCGGCGGCACTGGTGCCGGGGTGGGTCTTCAGGAAGCCCTTGGCCTGGAGGCTGTCGAGTACGGCCGCGGCGCGGATCTGCCAGGCGGTGTCGGAGCTGAAGGGGGTGGGCTGCTCGATGTGGTGCTGGGCCACGATGCGGCGCCTGGCCTCGGCGAGGGAGACGTCCTTGACGTTAAGGACGATCCTGGTGGAGGGCATGACCGCGCGGACGAGCGTGAGGCGTTCGCGTTCGGTGATCGGCCCGGGCTCGGGGGCGGTGATCTTTCCGGCGATGCCGAGGAGGTTGGCGCGGTGCTTCTGGAGGGGGTGCTCGCGCAGCTCGGTGGCGTTGGTGGGCACCTTCTCCAGCGCGGCGAGGACCTTGGAGGCGGTCATGCCCTCCTTCTCCTGGATGAAGTAGGTGCGGCCGTAGCAGTCGCCGGTCTCCAGGCCGCCGATAGGGACGCGGCCGGGGAAGCGCAGGAGGAAGGGGAAGAGAGTGCCGCCGATCCGGATGCCGTGCGCGCAAATGTCCGCGCCGTACTTGTTCCTCAGCTCGATCTCAGCGTCGATCAGCTTGATCTGGTCAAAGAAGAACGCGGTGCCCTTCTCCTTGTCCAGTCCCAGGCGCGGATCGGTCAGGTCGAGCATGCACGCGGCGGTGCCGTTCTCGGCGTACGTGGTGTAGCGGGGCATCTTGAATCCTCCGGACCAGCGCTGCTCGTCCATGCGCAGGTTCTCCGGAGCTCGCACGAGACCCGCCACCAGGATGTCGGTATTGACCGACTGGGCGATCACGCCGGGGGCCAGCAGCTCGGGGCGGCGCCGCTTGAGTTGGTCCAGCATGTGCTGGGGGTTCGCGATGGTCAGCGGGATGGTGGAGGCCGACTCCGGGGGAATGCCGGCACTGATCAGGGCCTCGCGCAGAGCTTTGTGCTGTGCCCACGAGAGGGGTTTGATCTGCTCTGCGCGGAGGCGCAGTTCGGCGTCTTCGGAGATGGTGTCGTTGACCGTGAAGTCGGTCATGAGGGTCTGGTTCACCGTTGTCTTCCGCGGGTCGGGGCGTGCGGGTCGAGCACGCCGGTGAGGGCGTGCGATCAACGCACGAGCAACGGTGCCCCGGACGTTCCCAACCTCGCGGTCCCGGGTATCGGGCCGGTTGGCCGGAGCGCGCTCGGGCCCGATCCCAGGGTTCGGCAGCCACGGCAGGGCCGTGCGGTTCTCGTCGCCGCGTGAACAGGATTCACGCGGCGGCGCCTTGGGCGTTCCCGGCGAACTATCGCCAGCTGAAAGGACGGTAACAGTCTGTTAGGTCGGGGAGCAATACACCGTCAGTACAGCAGGTCAGGGAGATGGCCGACTACCCCAACCCCTTCGTCCACACGGAGGAGGCTGCCGCAGCGTGACAACGACAGGCCACACTCGGTTTCCAGCCGCCGGGTGGCGCGACGAGTTCGGGAGCCGTCCCGCCAGGCGGGCGGTCACGACCGGCGGGTCGTCCGTCGCCTCCTCGAGGAAGAGGGCAGCGAGAGTGCGCGGCGGGTCGGGTAAGCCGCCGTTGCGGAGCGGCTTGTCCCGACTCTGTCAGCGGCCTGCCGGTTCGGGGTATCGCTCACGGCGCCGGTACGGGTCATCGACGCCGATCTCGTACCAGGGCTCGCCCCGCTGGAGCCGGGGCAGGGTGTTCACCCACACCGCGACGGCGATGCCCTTCACGTCGTCGGCGAGCGCCTGGAGGCGGTTGTCGAGCAGGTGCTCCTCCTTGCCCGCCAGGACGACGTGCAGCCGCGGGAAGGTCTGGGAGCGGGTGTAGCGGTGGCGCTGCCAGAACGGGAACGTGTTGCCGATGGTGCCGCGGGCGCCTTCCCAGACGCGGTGCCCGGCGTAGCGCTCGTAGTCCCAGACCTCCTTGGCGAGGCGGGCCTGGGACATGGTGCCGTTGTCGAGCTCGAAGAGGCGCACCTCGCTGGTCTGGGTCGGCACGGCAAGCACGGCGTCGGTTTCGCAGGGTGGCGACCGTTTTGTGAGCCTGCGGCGGGCCTTCAGCCATGCAGCATGAGAAGGCTGAGTCCGGTGCTGGTGGGGGTGTGCACCGCGCTGTTGCGGTGCCGGAGGGTGGTGACCAGTCCGGCCTGCCGTAGGACGGTTGCGTGTTGGCTAGCGCCGGAGGGGCCGATGCCCAGCACACCTGCTAGTTCGGCCGTGTTGCATCCGGGATGCGTGGCGATGGCATGGAGGACTGCGGCACGGGTCCGGCCCAGCAGTGCGGTCAGAGCCGCGGGGGCGCTTGCGGCCGCGGACTCTGCGAAGAAGGGGGTCAGGGGGGTGAGGACCGCACCGAAGTTAGCGGGGTAGGTCAGGAAGGGCTGGGGCTCGGCATCGGGGTCGATGACCGGTGACTGTGACCCGAACAGAGAAGGCGCCAGCAGCAGCCCCCGACCTGCCAGCCACAGGTCACCCTGCATGCCGGAGGCCATGGCGACTTCCAGCGTCGGTGCTCTCCACCGGATACGCGGTGGGTACAACCCGGTCAGCAGGCGCTCGACACCACCGTGGAGCAACTCGCGCATCCGCACAGCGCGATCGGCCGCAAGGCTGGTCACCACGTGGGGCCAGTACGGCGCCATGACCGTCGTGTGGAGGACATGCATGCTGTCGGCCAACTGCTGCAACACGAGTGGGTCGTCGCCCAGCCGCCGGGTCCAGGACGGCAGCGGTTGGTGTTCCGCGAGGTCTGCCAGGGTCTGGCGAATCTCTTTCGGTGAGGTCGAACGGATCTGTTCCAGCAGATCCTGTGGGCTGCCTGGTCGCACGCGGGCCAGGAAGTCCGGTGTCCAGCCGCGCAGCGGGATCAGATCGAGGGCCAGGCGCGCTTCCGGCGGTAACTGGGCGATGGATCGCCGTCGCCATACGTCGTAGCGGACCGGCTGATTCCGGTCCTGCAGCACCCGTACCGCATTAGTCAGTTCCAGCATGGGCCTCGGTGATTCAGCTACCCGGGTCCGGGACAGGTCCTCGGCGGTGAAATGGATGCGGTAGACCACTGCTTCCCCCGTGCTCGAGCCACGCCTGGCGATCGCCCGTGATTGTGTCAGCGGGCCGTGATTCAAGCCAGATTGAAACACCTCGGCCCTTCCTGCCCGAGTGCGACAGGCTCATCGGGCAGGCAACACGGCGGGCCTGCGGAGCCCCGACGTCAGCCTGAAAAACGAGGGCAGCGTTGAGGCCCATGGCCCTCCCGCTCCAGATTTTCACGTCCGCGACCAAGGGGAATTCATGCGCAGGATGCTCCGAATTGTGACCGCAACGCTCGGTACTGCTGTCTCGACCGCGAGTTTGATGCTGATGCCGACCGAAGCCGTGGCGGCCCCGGCATGCACACATCCGAGCCACAACGTGAACAGTGCCGGGTACGGTTATGTGATCGGTGACGCACTTGCTCGCCGCAGCGGCCCCTCCACATCCTGTGGCATCTATGGCTACGCGGACCACAACGCGAAGATCTACTACCACTGCTACGTCTATGGTGAGGAAATCAACCGTGATCCCTACTGGGTGTGGGGACGGATCGCGGACACCCAGCAGGAGGGCTGGTTCAGCATGGAGTACCTCACCGGCAGGGACACCTTCCCCTCCCACTGCTAACAGGTGGATGGAGACGCGTTCGTCGCTCTCACTGACGATGAGCGGGTGAAACGGTTCGTCTGCGCCTATCCGAGCCCTTGCGCGAACGAGTTCGGACCGCCTACAGCACGGATTAGGGGAAACGTGCCGGCGGCTGATCAGGTCTAGCTTAGGAACGACGCGCGCCCGGCCGCACCTGGTCAAGGTCCGACCGGGCGGCGTACCGCACCGGTGCGGTACGGAACATTGGGTGCGGCGCATCGTGGTGCGCGCGAGAGTGCCGGGCATCGTCGATGGTGCGCACCGTGTGCGGCGCGGGACATCATGGTGCGCATGACGATGCGCAGCATCCGGTGCGGTGCCATCGGGGCACGGCGTCTTCGTCACCACAGCCAGGCGGTGGAGTGCCGCACCCGGGACAGGGCGCGAGCGTCGCGGCGGGCGGCGGCGTTGCCGATCCGGCCCTGCCGGGCGCGGGGCCGGCGGGATTCTCCGGCGGCGAGGCGACGGCGGCCGGCGTCCTGGAGCCGCCTGCGCTGCTTGCGCAGCTCTCGCTTCTTCTCCGCCTTCGACTTGGGCTTCCGGGGCCGCTTCCAGACCGGCTCCTACGGCGGCTCCTCGAGGACGGCGGCCAGCTCCTTGGAGGCTTCGCGGGCGCGAGCGAGGGCGTCCTCGAAGCTGGGCTGTTCCGGGGTGCTCATGCGACTCCTCCTGTGGTCCGGCCCGGCGTGGGCTGAGCGCCGGGCTGCTGGGTGTGCGTCGGCGGGGTCGCCGGTGCGGTGGGCTGTGGTCGGGGGCCGTGGGCGACGGCGCGGTCCCGGACGCCGTCGGTGAGCTTGGCGGCCATTTTGGCGGCGGCGGCCTCGAACGTGGCGCGGGTCTGGTCCATCGCGGCGACGTCGGTCGCCTGCTCGGGGACGCGGCCGGCCTTCCGGTCCGTACGGGTCGGCCGCAGAGGAGACCTTGGGGCAGCGGGCGCGGCGACAGTGTGCGGCCGGGAGCGGGAGCCCAGGCGGTCAGCGCGGCGCACCGCGTGGACCCGGGCCCTCAGGGCTCCGGCGGCGAGGCGGGCCCGCTCGTACGGCGGGGCGGTCCGTTTGCGGGTCAGCGGGCGCAGCACGGCTTGGTCCTCGGTGTCGCGCGGGTACAGGGCGCGCAGGTCAGCGGTCATCATCCGACCCCGGCCGACGGGGCGGGTGTAGTCGTCGACGACCGCCTGCACGATCTGTTCGTCCAGGCCGGGCTGGTGGGGCCGGCCGCGCAGGACGTAGGCAAGGTGGCGACGGGCTTCGGCGAGCAGGTGATGGCGCTTGAACGCGCCGCGCATCACGTACACCACGGCGACGACGTCGACGGCGGCCAGCGCTATGTCGATCACCGGCCGCACCTGCGCCCACACAGCCGCGGCCGCCGCCCGCGCCCGCTCCGCGAGGCGGTCGACGACGTCGGCGCCGTAGGCCCGGACCGCTGAGTCGCGCCATCGCTCGCGCAGCTCGGTCAGCGACAGCAACTCCTTGTGCTTGGGCGGGCGCGTCTGGTCGGCGGCCTGGCAGCCCAGCGCGTAGCCGGCCCGCTCCCCCGGCGGGTGCCCCTGCCGTTCCTCGTACTTGGCCGTGAGGACGGGCAGCGCTTCCTCGATCTGCTGACGGCGGGTCGACTGCCAGCCGATGAGCCGCTGGTCGATGCCCGCGATCTCCATGACGGGCCTGCGGCCGGGCGTCACCTCGCGCGGCTCCCACGCCCACCCGAGCCGGGCGGACACCTCTTCCATGAAGTAGAGGGTGTAGAGGGTGTCGGCCGCGACGATGTGGGCCATCAGTGAGTCCGCCGACAGGTTGCCCCACGTCCCCTTGTCTTCCGGCCGGCGAGCGCGGATCGACACCTCCGCATGATCGTGGAGAAGGGGCTTCGACTCGGCAGCTCTGGACTCGTAATGCCGGAAGATCGCGACGATCAGTCCGTCCCTGACCCGGGCGCGGTGCTTGCCGCCGCTCCCCCAGCGGATCTCCGCGACCGCATCCTCTATCCAGGCCAGCGTCTTGTCCCGGGCGATGTCCTGGCACAGCTCCAGCACCAGGCGGGTTTCGTAGTCACCCAGTGCCCACGCGATGTGTGCCGTCGGCGGGGGCCGGAACGTCAGGTCGAAGCCCAGCCAGGGTGTGCGCTCCTTGGCCTTGTCGGTCTTGGGCGAGCGGTTGTGCTCGATGGGCCTGCCCAGCACGGTCGCCCGCCGGGCCTGCGCCGGGCTCTTGCCCTCCGCCAGGAGCTCGCGCTCAATCTGGTCGGCGTCCGGGTGCCGGCCCTCCCCCAGGAGCAGTTCGGCCTGCCGCTCAGTCACCACGTCCCCGGCCTTGAGGCCGACCGCGGCCAGGCCCCGGCCCTTCCAGACCCCGGGCGGGACACCGGCTTCGTCCTGGGCGCCGCGCAGCGGCATGCCCGCAGGGCGGTGGCCGTCGCCGACCATCACGCCCCTGAAGAGATAGCGCCACCCGTTCCCCGGGCGGACACCCGACATGCTGATCATCGCCCCAGGAAACCCCGGCTTTGACCTGCAAAAAAGCGTGATCCGGGGTCCTTCCCGCCGGGCGGGAGGCCATCACGAAGTCTTTACCGGAACGCCCGTCAGGCGGGCCGCCCGGTCAGCGTGAGACGGTAAGCCACCGACGGGTGCACAGTCCGCCGCATGAACAACGAACCGCTCTACGAAGAGCTCTGCCCGTTGTGCTCGCGGCCGCTCTGACCGGAGTTCCCGTCGCAGCCGCCCCTCCGGCCAGCAGGACGGTCCGGCCCGCGTCTGGTTCAGGGGGCTACCGCTGCGACGGCTGCGAGGCCACCCGACCCCAGCAGTGGGCGGGGGTGATGCGCGCCCGATACGAGAGCTGACCGGGCCGTGCGAATGCTGCGCCCGCTCCTACATCCGCCACAGCCTGACCTGCCGGGACGTCCAGTGGTTCGTACGACGGATCGAGTTCACGTCTTCTGCCGTCATGCTCTCTGGACGGTGTTGGCGGCGTCCGACCGGGGTGAGGTGCGCTCCCTGTCACATGGGCCGCGGCGGGTGGGGGCCGTGCGGCTGCGGAGCGGGTCTGCTGTGGTGAGCAGTGCATTGATGCGGTGGGCGAATCCGGGACCGGGCAGGGGTAGTTCGGTATCGGGCTCGCTGAGGTAGCCGGCGGTTACCGCGCCGGGGATGTAGGCCATGAGGTTGGTGACCGCGGTGGACTGGGAGCGGACGGTCTGCTTGGACAGGTGGCGCAGGATTCTCAGGATGGTCGTGGTGGAGGTGCTGTTGATGCCGTGGTTGGCCGGGTGCCAGTCCCGGGTGCCGCGGGCGTCGGGTTCTTCGTCGGGGGTGGTGCTCTCGGGTGAGGGCTGGACGTCGTCTGTCTGGCGGTGCCACCAGTCGGCGGTGTCTTCCTCGCCCAGGGACAGGTGATGCAGGTAGAGGCAGTAGGCGGCGGCGGCCTGCCCGGCGCCGGCGGCGTACTGCCACCAGAAGCGTGCGCCTTCGTCGGTGTCGGTGAGCTGCAGGACGCAGGCGAGAACGAGGGCGCTGCGGGGTTCGGGGACCTGGTCGGTGACGAAGTCGGCGATCTGCATGGGTGGGGTGTGGGTGACGAGGGTTTCGCACAGGGTGCGCAGGTCCTCGGCCGCGCCGTTGGGTGTGCTGGTCTGTGCGGGGTCGCCGGGCGGGGGTGTGCTCGTGGCGGGCGGGGGGATGATGTCGCGGGGCATGGTGCGCTCACGGACCAGGAGGGCTCTGGAGAGGAGTTCTTCGATGCGGGTCACGGGGTGTTCCCTTCGGACGGCGGCGGGCAGATGACGCTTTCCAGGAAGCGGGTGGCGTGGCGCTCGTTGGAGCGGACGGCGGCCAGCGAGGCACCGAGGAGGGCGGAGACGCGCTCCGGGGAGAAGCCGCACAGGCGGCGCAGCACCATGACGTCGAGTTGGTGGGCGGGCAGGCGGCTCACGGCCGTGAAGAGTTCCAGGCTCTCGGTGAGCTGGTTCATGCAGTCGGCCGGGTTGGTGAGGGACTGCAGGGCGACCGTGTCGAAGGCGGCCCGGCTCAGCTCGGGCCGGCCGTCCAGGTGGGGGGTTCGGGTCATGACGGTGGCGCGCAGGACGTTCCAGGCGAAGCGGCGGGTGTCGTGGCTGGCGAGGGCGTCGTTCCAGGACAGCCAGAGGATGTCGAAGGTGTCGGACACGGCGGTGTCGCGCTGGTCGTCGTCGAGGAAGACCTGGGCGTAGAGGAGGTAGTCGCCCTCCACCATTTCGCGGAAGGCTTGGTGGTCCAAGGGGGCAGGGGTGTCGTCGGTGGTCGTCAGGGTGGTGCCCTGGGTGCAGCGTTCGACCCACTCGCTGCTCTTGTGGGCTTCGAAGGCGGCCTGGCGCCACAGCCGGTACAGGGGCCAGCTGGGCATGTCCAGTTCGACGGCCAGCAGCAGGACAATTTCCCAGCGCGGGTAGAGGCCGACGCCGCGCAGCAGTTCGGAGATCTTGGACTTGGCGAAGGTGACCCGGGTGCTGAGCTCGCTGAGGGTCAGCCCGCTGGCGAGGTAGGCGCATCGCACTGGCTCCAGCCAGGAGCGGTGCGCGCTGCCGACGGTGGCCGCGATCGGTCCGAGCTTGCGGCCGCGGCGTGCGGCGCCGGATCTGTCTGGGGGCGACGGTGGCTCCGGAGGTGTCGTCACGGGGCGTCGTCCTCCTTGTCCGCGATCGCGTCCAGGCCGGGACGGTCGCCGGGCGCGGGGTGAGGGCGGACGATGTGGACGATCTGCTGCACGGTCAGGGCAAGGGCCGGGGCGAGCGCGGCAACAGCGGCCGTCTGGCCGGTGGCCACCATCACCCCGCTCCAGGCGAACACCGTCGCCGTGACCGAGATGACCACTATCGGTCGGGTCTTCATGACTACCGCCTGTCTCTTCGGGAGGTCGGCCTACTTAAGACCGGTGGCCCATCCGGAAGGGCCACCGGATCCCCGGAGCAGGCGGGTGCCAGCCGCTTGCCGGGGAGGGCAACCAGCATGGCCAGAGCGGCAGTTACTACGCCACGTGATCAAGGAATCACGGAACAATGACGATCACCGAGTGGCGAGCGGCCCGGGAAGCAAGTCGGCGCGCTGAAGGGTGGAAGTTCCCGGTTCTCCTTGCAATTGCACGCCGAAAACGGGTCAATGGAACATGACGCCGTTGGGTGTCGGCCTTCCATCCGGAAGGGCCCGCCCCTGTGCCGAAAAATTGGGGGACGCGGGCATCACCGCTCTCGCCTGGCCGGAGTTGGAGGCCAGGCGAGAGCGGGAACCGTCCCTGCGGGACACGATGACCGTAAAGCACGGCACTGACATCCCGAAGAGCCTCGCCCCGGTACCAGCCCCGGTGTTCGTCCAGAGGTTGAGGCCGCGCGTTACGCCGGACTGCTCACACTGCACCTGAGACCGGGCTCGGCAGCGGCACCCCGCCAGCCACCGTATGAACCCGACGGTGTTCCTTCCCCTCCCGCTACGGGCGGTGCGCTTCACAACGCCAACCGGCCGCGTAAAGACGGGCTGGCTGCCCGCACCTCGGCGTGCCGGTCTCGCACACGCCTGGACGGGGACGTGGGATATCCGGAGCTTTGATGCGTACGACGGCGCGGGATTCGCGGACGCTGGAAGGACCAGGAGTCGAAGGAGCGGTCCGGACTGGTGCCGGGTTGTCAACGGTCATCGTCAGCTCGACGCTGTAGGCGCCGCGGCGCTCCAGAGGCGTACCGGGGAACCAAGTGTCCTCGCCGAACTTGCACGTCGGGTCCGCGTCGTTACCCGAGAATCGAATCTCCTCTTCAGGAACCTGCCCTGCCTCGAGATCAGTGGTCTCCGCGCTCCGGTAGTCATGCCACCTGGTCCGATCATCTGCGGAAACCCACATGTAAGCGCCGACACGCCGATCTTTGCGGGAGGGTGCGAATAGCGGTGCCACGCTGCCGGTGGCCGCGCCTATGAGCGTCTGGCCGACCGTGACGCCTCGCGTGTTGCCCTCATGGCCGGTCCACCCGGTGCCTTCATCGTCCAGGCGGCGAGGAGTGTCCCACTGAAGGTGTACCTTCCCGCAGCCTGTCTTCACTCGGCTGTCCGGGCAGGGACGCTCAGCACTCGCGGTGCATCGCCACTCGACGAGGACACGGAAGCCACCCACGAGTGCAAGGTCGGCCGCGCTGCTGATCTCTCGCCAGGTCACCTGCCGCGTCAGCATCCAGTTGGCCCGGTCGATCAGGTGGAACCTGTCGTCGTGGGTAATCCAGTTGGCGGCCAACCCGGCGTCGGTGTGGGCCTTCGACCGGCGGAGCACGGTGCCCGCGCTGGCGTTGTAGTACTGCGCTTCGCATCCCAAGCTCACACCACCGGCACCGACGATCGTCACGTCAGGTCTGGACGTCCGAGTCTTGGTCGTCTTCTCCACGTGGACCTCGAGGCCGGCCGCCTGCGCGGTGCGGGCCAGGAAGTCCTTCATGGCCTTGTGCCTATCGCTCTCCTCCGGCGTCATCTCGTGCACGGTGGGGAGGTGAGCGGCGCGCAGCCGCAGGGCCCCGTCAGGGCCGCGATGCTTCCGCACATACATGTGCGGGCTCTTGACTCCGCTCACTTCGGCTTTGCACTGACGGCCCTGGCTGCTCTCCACGCAGACGAGAAGTTCCCGGTCCCGCTCGGCCACGGGTTGGAGCAGGCTCTCGATCAGTTCCCCCGCGCTCAGTCCAGTGCCACCCAGGCCGAGGTCTTCCTTGTCGAGTTCGAGAATCCGCCGGAGGCCGGAATGCCATACACCGTTCGCCACAGATGTCCCCCACCCGGTAGCAATGCGCCGCAGACGTCTTTCTCAAGGTACGACTCACCGCTGACAGCGGGGATAGGAGACGACTCTGCAGGCGGTCATCCGGCCCTTCCTGCGCCCGAACTCAGGGGCAGCAGTGCCCGCGTTGGCGGCCTGCCAGTCCGTCAGCCCCGCTGGATCACTGCACCCGGGACAAGGAGCTGGCGCGGTTTCGGCAAGCTCTTCACCCGCGGCCACATTCTTCGACCCAACTCCCCAGAGAAACTGGGTATTTGGGCAAGGCTTGTCCATGCTCGGGTAAGGGAAGGGGTCGGTAACCGGAAGTTCATCGTTCAGGTCTACCCGCATAGAGCGGGACGGTGGTGTCATTCCGTCAGCCGCCCGGAAATTCGCCTCCGGGCCGAAAGCGGGAGACCCCCCAATGCGACCTCTGCGCCGCGTCACCGCCACCACCACCGCTCTCGGCATGGCCGCCGCGGGCCTCATCCTCGCCGCGACCGGTACGGCCCACGCCTCCGCCTGTTCCCAGGCCTACCTGCCGCTGCCCGACTCCTCCTGCACGCCCGGCGCGTACAACCCCGACGTCACCCAGTCGACCATCAACAGCACCATCTGCGTGTCCGGCTGGACCGGCACCGTCCGGCCCCCCACCTCCTACACCAACCCCCTCAAGGCGCAGGGCATCATCGACTACGGGTACTCCGACACCAGCATGGCGGACTACGAGGAGGACCACCTCGTGCCGCTGGAGCTCGGCGGTGCGCCCCGCGACCCCGGCAACCTGTGGCCCGAGCCGCACTACGGCACGAAGACCGCCTCCACCAAGGACGGCACCGAGACCAAGCTGAAGAACGCCGTCTGCAACGGCACCATCACCCTCTCCGCCGCCCGCAGCGCCATCAAGAACAACTGGACCACCGCGCTCCAGGTCACCGGCATCGGCTGACCTGCAGCGAGGTCGCAGCCCCGGCCGGTGATCGACCACACTCGAGTACGGCTTTGAATGACGGAGGCCCCGGCCGGGCGAGCCGGCCGGGGCCATGCCCCGTCACACCGCGGCATCATCTCGTGCCGCAGGGACGGGAAGCGGGGTCAGTGGTGGTGGCCGCCGTCGCGGTGGTGGCGCCCGCCCCAGGACGCGTCGTCGATGAAGCGGTCGTGGTCGTTGCGCAGGGTGGCGGTGTCGGAGTTGTTGTCCCACACGTAGTTGCGGCGGTCCATGTAAAGGTCGCTGCCGGTGTCGCGGCCCTCGCCGGTGTGGATACGGACGGTGGCGCGGCCCTCGAGTCGGTAGTGGTCGAAGGTGTAGGTATGGCCGTCCTCGTCCGTCAGGGTCCACTCGTCGAGGTTGACCGTGCGGCGCGTGGTGTTGGTGAGTTCCACCCACTCCTTGTTCAGTGAGCGTCGCGAGCGGTCGTCACGGCCGGGTGAGTCGTACTGGACCGAGCTGATCTCCACCTTCGGCCGGTCGGGCCGGGCGTGGTCGGCAGCCGACGCCGGCAGCGTCACCGCCCCGACGATCGCGGCGGCCGCGAGAGCGGCGGCGGACAGACGACGGGCGGTCACCGTGGAAGAAGACACAAGGCCCCCAGGTTGTACGGGCACCCGCCTCGTTCCCGGCCCCTGATAGCGGGGTGGAGGGAACGGGCTGGTGCGGTGTGCGGGTGGCGGCCGGTCGGCCGCACAGCCACACCATGGCCGTGCTGTGCAGGTCGTGAACGCGATACGGGTGCTCCGTTACTGTTCGCCCGCTTTGCCGTTACTCTCGACTGTAACGTCCATTCATACGGCGTATGCACACAGTTGACGCCCCGCCATGCAGACACCCCTTATCGGGCTTGGCCGCCCGCCGCGACCGCCAGGACGCGCCACCCCAGCAACTGCGCGCCCCTCACCCGAAAGTGCGTAACAGCCCTTGGACTCTGCACCTGGTTCCGGTGCCTACGAGCCGCTGGTCACGCGCGGCCGGCCTGCAGTTGTGCTGTTCGGAGAAGACGATGAGCCGCCGATGACGCCATCGGCATGACATCGCCCGGCAGACGCAACCGCACGTAGCCATACGGGGCTCTCCCCCTGCACATCACCCGCTGCTGGAGGAGACCGACGTGACCATCACCTTTGAGCCCCACACGCCGCAGACCTTCGTCGACCCCTACGCCGCCGACCCGGCGCAGACCATCTGGCCTCCAGCCACCGCAGGGCAGGACACGGACTGTCTGCTGCCGCCGCCCAACCCCGCCGAGCGCCTCAGCATCCTCATCGACCCCCGCGACCAGCGCCGCCTGGCCCTGCACGCCGCACTGACCGTCGCCGGCATCCCACCCCGGCCCGAGGACCGCGACGCCATCGACCAGCTCAGCGCCCTGCCCTCCAGCATCAACACCACCCTCCAGCGCTGGCTGCACCACACCACATGAAACGAATGGGAACACGCGCAAGCGCCGAGTGGGCCCCGCACATTGCCCGTGGGCCTCGGTCTCAAGCCTGTGGGCCACATCCGTACGCGGCTCGCAGCGCCGCGATCGCCTGCTCGTAGGTGTCGGCCTGCGTGTCGATCGTGAGCTGCACTCCCTCCCTTGTGCCGGAGCCGCGGTCGGGGCCGGGATGCCCGGCCGGCCCCAGCCCGAGATGAGCGCGCCGGAAGTCGATGGCGGCAGCCCGTACCTCCCGGGCACCATCCCACTCCGCCCAGAACTCCTGGTCGGGCAACCGCCGGTGACGCACCAGTTCCTCGGCAACATCGGCCACCGTCTCAGGGGCCGCCATCGGCGCGCGCAGCACCGTGAGCACGGTGTAGAGCAGGACGTCATAGGGGTGCAGGTCGGTCAGGGCGTAGTACCAGCCCTGGCGTTCCTCCCAGTCCAGCCGGATCCCGCCGCGCCCGCTGGTGCGGCTGACGTCCCAGGCGAGCCTCATGTAGGTGGTCAGGCCGCGCTCAAGGCCGTGGTGGCCGACCCGTACGGTGCCCGGCGGGATGCCCCGCTTGGTGAGGGCGGCGTCGACGGCCTTCACATAGGGCCAGTGCGGCATCCCCTGGGCCTTGCCGCGCGGTCCTGGCGGGTCGAGCAGCACGGGTCTACCTCCAGCGGGAGCAGGTCGGGGGTGGGGGCTATGAGGCGCGGCGGAAGACGGCGGCCGGGCCAATCACGCGGGGGCCGAACTTGTCGCGGACGCGGTCGATGGCGGTTTCCGCGGCGAGGCGGGCCTCGCGAGCGTCATCGAGGGAGAGCTGCCGGGGCGCCTGGTCGGCGTCGATGAGGTCTTCGCCCTTCAGGGCGAGCCCGGTCAGGCGGCCGCGCTGCAGGCCGGCGGCATCCATCAGCTGGTAGGCGAGCTGGCGCAGGTCGTCCTCATGGCCCGAGGGCGCGGCCAGGCGGCGCGTCTTCTCCCAGCTGCTGCCGCTGGCGAACTTCAAGGTCAACGTCAGCGCACGGGCGGCCTGGCTGCGGCCGCGCAGCCGGGTGCCGAGCCGGACGACCAGATCGAGCAGGGCGGCCCGGACGGCGGCGCCGTCCAGGGTGTGCTCATCGAAGCGGTGGCGCACGCTCGCCGTAGCGGGCAGCGCGCGGGGCACGACGGGGCGGGGGTCGATGCCGCGGGCCCGGTCGGCGGCCAGGCGGCCGGCCTTCCCGCCCAGCAGGCGCTGCACTGTCGCGGGTGGCACCGTCGCGAGAAGGCCCACGCATTGGATGCCGTAGTCCCGCAGCGCCGCTGCCTGTCGCGGGCCGATCCCATGCAGGACCTCGACCGGCAGCGGTCCGAGCCAGCCGGTGACGTCCTCGGGGGCGATCGCCAGGACCCCGCCCGGCCGGGGGACCTGTTCGGAGGCGGTCGCGGCGATCGTGATGGAGGGGCCGATGCCGACGCGGACGTCGACGGCGAGGCGGGAGACCGTCCGTACCCGCAGCACCTCCCCCAGTCGGCGGGCATCGACGCCGTAGTACGGCAGCGCTCCGCGCAGGTCCACCAGCGCCGCGGTCGGCGGCAGTGCCTGCACCACTGGCGACAGCTCAGCCAGCTCCTCCAGGACCTGCCGGTAAGTCTCCTCCGGTAGCTGGTCCGGGCAGCGCACATGCATCACCACACCGTTCCTGCCCGCCGTCGCGCGCGTACTCATCGGCCTCACCTCCCCCACCACGTTATCGAACAGAAAATCGAACACGCGAGGGCACGACGCCTCGATCTTGAGCCTAGAATCAAAAGCGTGTTCGATGATCTGCCGCCCGACCTGGACCGACTGCGCACCCTGCGGGTGTGGCATGCCCTGTGGCTGAACCGCATCGACCGCAAGATCACCCTGCTGGAGCGGCGCGAGGCAGAAGAGGAACACGGGCGGCGCACCCGGCCGCAGCCGCCGGAGTGGGTCGTCGAGGTCGGCATCGGCACCGGCAAGCCGCCCGTCCAGGTCCACGCCGGCACCTGCCACATGATCGGCTCGCGGCGCCGCCCCGTCAGCCGCGACGAAGCCCGCCGCCTCCTGACCGAAGGCCTGCGCGCCTGCACCCACTGCCAGCCGGACACCCAGCTGCACATCATCGACTTAGCCGCCCGCGGCCCACGTGCGCGCCATCGACCGCATCACCGGCTGCCCCCGGTCGCCTCCTGACTCCGGCCGCCGCACCGTCGGCGGCCCTGGCGCAGGCGGCCCCGCCCGGCGCGCAACACCCGCGAACGCGCCCCGATCCCCTCGCCCGCCGCCCGGGACCTGACCCACACCCACCTTCCTTGTTCTTCCTGCTGTGGGGCGTGGTCCGGGGGCGTAGAGGGGATGTCAGAGGCCCGACCACGCCCGTACGGTGGGGGTGACCTGCACGGATGCGGCGGCTTCGGCGAGGCTCGCGCAAGAGAAGTCGCAAGAGATGCCGCAAGAGAAGACGTAAGAGTTGGTGCAGGAGATGTTGCCGCGCGACAGACCGGAGCACGGTTCGAACAGCAGTACCTTTACTCCGTGGCAGCCTCGTACGACTTCCCCCAGGACCTGACCGACGCACAGGACGAACTCCGTCAGGTCCGCGCCGATCTACAGACGCTCTACCGACGGGTGCCATGGTCAGTCGAACCGCTGGACGCGTGGGAGACGCACGAGAACGCCTGGCGGCCGGCATCCCGCCCCGCCTCCCCCGGCTGGAACCCCCAGGACGCGGCGGAGATCGCTCGGCTACGGACGCGGGAGCGCGAACTCGCCACGGCGATCGTCACGCACCCGTACTGGAACAACTTCGCCGCGGCCGACGTCCTCGCGGCCCGGACCGCGCTCAAGCACCACCACGAGCAGCAGACGGCCGGCGCCTCCAGCTAGGCAGTTTCGTTTGATCAGGCCGTGGGGTGGCGGCGGGCGCGGAGCCAGTGGACACCCTTCACGGCGTAGACAGCGGTCAGGAGCGGGAAGCCTGCGAGGCCGAGCCAGAACCAGGATTCTCCCACCATGAAACTCAGCAGCATGCCGCCAAAGAGCAGCAGGGATCCGACAACCTCCAGCAGGTCAAGGCGCGCCTTGAAACGTAGCGCGGAGTTGGCTTCCCGTAGTCGATGGATGACCGGGACGAGACCGAGGACCTGCCAGAAGAACAGAACGAGAAAGATCCAGACGAACCAACCGGGTATGCCCACGGCGCGCACTTTATCGGCCGTCCGGATCGCTCCGGGGGAAGATCAGAAAGAAGCACCCTAGCGACCGCTTCCCCTGCCGCCGTACCGTCGGCGGCCCTGGCGCGGCGGCCCCGCCCGGCGCGCAACAACGGTGAACGCGCCCCGATCCCCGGCTGCGTCCGCGCCGCCCATCCCGCCCTCCCACTCCTCAACTCCTGCCAGGGCATGGGCGAAGGGGGTCGCAACGGGGATGTCCGCGGCCCGACCACGCCCTACGGACGGGGTGACCTGGTCGAATCCCGAAGTGCTGGTAAGGCTCGCGCAACCTCCAGCGCAACACCTACCGCAACACGTTGGCGCAACGCCCAGCGCAACATCGAGCGCAACGGATTCACGTGGCGGACCCCGGATGGCAGCCCGGCGCCGGCACCCCTGCGCGCGGCAGAACCATCAGGCGCTGCGTGATCGGCGTGCAGTCGTCTTCTTCGTGGCTTTCTTCGCTGCCGTCTTCTTGGCCGGCTGCTTCTTCGCGGTCTTTTTCGGCATCTCGTGGACGTCGGCGTCCTCGCCGCGGGAGGCCTTGGCCTGCTGGACGGACTCGTTGAGGGCGGCCATGAGATCGAGGACCTTGCCCGGCTGTTCGGGCTCCGGTGCTTCGGGAAGGGGCTTCTCTTCCCGCTTCGCCTCGATGATCTTCGCCAGGGCGTCGGTGTAGGTGTCGGTGAATTCAGAGCCCTCGAGGTCGTCCTGGGTCATGCGGTCGATGAGCGCCAGCGCCCCTTCGATCTCTTCTTCCGAGATCTCCTCGTGCGGCGGGTCGACGGCGGCCGGATCGCGGACTTCGTCCGGCCAGCGCATCGCGTGCAGAACGATCGCATCGTCGCGCAGTCGCAGCAGTCCCAAGCGTTCGCGGCCCGACCAGGCGTACTTGGCGATCGCGACCTTCGACGACCTGGCCAGGGCTTGGCGCAGCAGCTTGTACGGCTTCGCGGCCACCTGTCCGTCCGGCACCAGGTAGTAGCCCTCTGCGATGCGGATCGGGTCGATGGACTCCAGCGGCACGAAGGCCTGGATCTCGATCGCCTTCGCCGTGGGCAGCGGCAGATCCTGCAACTCGGCGTCCGAGATCGCCACCACCTGGTCCTTGGCGTACTCGTAGCCCTTGCCGATCTCCGACTGGGGGATCTCGCGGTCCTCCAGATCGCAGATCTTCCGCACCCGCACCCGGCCCATGTCCTCCAGGTGGTACTGGTGGAACTGGATCGAATGGTTCTCGGTCGCGGACGCGACGCGGATCGGGATGGTCACGAGACCGAAGCTGATCGCACCTGACCAGATCGTTCGGGGCATGGCAGACCTCCAGTACGCCCCGAGCCCTACCAGCCTAAAAGCACCGCCGGCACCAGGCACCCGAGCAGCAGCTGCCCGCCATCACCGACGTCAGGGGTCACCAGCGCGCTGACCTGCCATGGTCGGCCCCCTGGTCGGGGTGTCCTCCACCCTGGTCGGGCTGGGTACCCACGCCGACTCCAGTCCCCGGACGGGTGAAGCCCGCGCGATCGCCAGAACCTTCACCAGTGCCGGAACGTCATGCCGGTATGAGGCCGATCCATCACACGCATGTTGAACAGCCGGGCCTGGCCGTCGTCGAGGTCGCGGCCGCCGATGATGAAACCGCGCTCGCGGTCCAGGAGCTGATCGCCGCACGGTGCGCGATCGCAGCGGCGGACCGTACGACCCGGGAGCCTGGCGAGCCCGGTGTACGGCTGCGCTTCTTCCTGGACCTGCGCCAGGAGCCCGGCTCGTAGCGCTGCGGGCGGGCGGCCGCGGTCCCCTGACCGGGCCGGTAGTCGGGTGTGCACGCGCCGCTCGGCCTTGCGGACGGACAGACCGGGTGGAAGGCATGGGGCTGTGACGTGGACGCTGCCGCAACCGATGCTCGCCGCCCCTGTGTCCGCCCCGGCTCTGCTGCCCGGATGGGTGGCAGAGCCCAAGTGGGACGGTTCTCCAGACACCTCATATCTGTCTCAGACATCATTCGTGGCCGGCAACGGTGACTGTCCCGGTGCGGCGTGCAGATGAGCACGCACCACCGCGATGAACTCCCCGAGGGCCTGACGATGCGACCGGTAGAGATCACCGAAAGGAACGTGCGGGCGCCTATTGGTGGGTCGCCCGTCCAACTTTGCCTGGTGTTGCCTGGCAAGGCTGGACGCCTGACGTGAGGTCAAGACGCCGGTTTCAACGACGTCTCGCCACAGTTGCCGGTCAATTCGTGTGCGATTCAGTCCGTTGAGCTGGCGCCGAAGGGCCAGTGCCGTATCGCTCCCCTCCTCCGCAGCAGTCCGCAGCGCCAGCGTCGGCGCGACGCGGCGGTGCTCGGCCATGACGGTGGCCAGAGTCCCGTCCACAGCTTTCTGAACGGCCTCCCCACACTGGGCGATGCTCAAAGGGCCCTCCAGCTGGACGACGGCCAGCGCTTTGCGAAGCTCCCGCCGCAGCTGCTTTCCGGGCTCCAGGTCCAGTGCCGTGTGCGCGATTCTGATCTCTCGGGCCAGTTCAAGAGCTTGCTCGACCGCCATGATGAACGCCACCGCAGCATCCCGACGATTGTTGCTCCGCCACTGTGCACTTGCCGCTTGGGCTGCATGCTCGGCGGCCTCGCGGCCGGCACGGGCCTGCCTCAGGCCAACGATCAGTGCAGAGGGGACACCTAGGACTGCCGCGCCGGAAGCTGCTAACGCGGATATCACTTCGATCTGCATGCAACGGAATGATGCCGTCGCACGTGCTCATAGCCGACCAGATCGGCTGAACTACTCGAAGCACAATCTGATGTCTCATGAGACACCCCGCAGTCTGGAGAAGGACGGGTTCAGGGCTCTGTTGTCCGCCGACGCGGGCCGGGTGGTGCTGCGCTCGAGGCGAGGCACGGAGATGGCGGCATCGTTTCCGGAGATCGTGGCCGGGGCCGTGCAGCTTCCGGACACGACCGCGTTCGACGGCGAGCTGGTCGTATGGGATGCCGCGGGCCGCCTGGCGTTCGAGCGGCTGCAGGACCGACTTGCCCGGCGCGGAGCCGGGGCGGCCCGGGCGGCACAGGAGTGGCCGACCCATTTCGTCGCGTTCGATGTCTTGCGGCTGTCCGGGACGGACACGACCGGATGGCCCTACCGGCGGCGCAGAGCCGCCCTCGAGTCCGTGTTCGCCGCCCGCGCTCTCATCGCGCCGTGGGCGTTGTGTCCGTCGACCACCGACCCGGACACCGTGCGCGAGTGGCTGACGTGGACCTCGGTCGGGATCGAGGGTGTGCTCTTCAAGCGGCTGGACGATGCCTACCGGCCTTCGGGCAGGGGCTGGCAGAAGTACAAGGTGCGCGAGACCACGGAGGCGATCGTCGGTGCTGTTACCGGCTCCCTGACCGCTCCCCGTGGTCTGCTGCTCGGCAGGTACGACGACAACGGGCGCCTGCAGTACACCGGCCGCACTACCACCCTCACCCGGACGACCAGCGCAACGGTCGCCGGACAGCTTGTCCCGGCCCGGCACGGTCACCCGTGGACCGGCTAGTCGTTCTCCGCCGGGTGGGGCGGTAGCGAGACACTGAACGTCACGCTGGTGGAACCCGAGCTGGTGGTAGAAGTCGACGTCGCCCGCGACGCTGCGGGCCGGTGGCGGCATCCCGCACGCTGGCACCGTGCGCGCCCCGACCTCTCCTCCGTCGACGTCCCCCGCCTGACACTGCCGCCGCGCTGACGGCGGCCGGGCGCGGAGGCCCCGCCGACGCGCAAAGGGTGAGCGCGCGCCGATCCCCGGCTGCGTCCGCGCCGCCCATCCCGCCCTCCCTCATCCTCAACTCCAGCCCAGGGCATGGTCGAAGGGGGCCGCCACGGGGATGTCAGCGGCCCGACCACGCCGAATGTTCGTGGTGACCTGGGCGGACTCCGGGACGTTGTGGAGGCCGGCGCAACACCTACCGCAACCCCCAGCGCAACACTTGACGCAATCTCCACCGCAACGCCGGGCCTTATGAGGTGAAGCGGCGGCCGGGGCGGGTTTGTTGATGGGCACCGGCACCATCGTGGTGCTGCGGTACGGGGCCGAGCCGCCAGACCCGGCCCCGTAGGTAGTGCTAGATGAAGATCTGCTCGAAGCCCCAGATGCTGGGGCCGCCGGAGCCACGGTGGAGGACCACGATGCGGTTGTCGTGGTACTTCGCCGGAACGGGCACCCCGGGTCCGGGGAGGTTGCCGCCCAGCCGCTCGGCGTCGGCGAAGGCGTTGCTGTTGGGCTGCCTCTGCTCGCAGATGTAGAGGCTGCGGTCGTTGGCGACGACGAAGACTTCCAGGCGGCCGTCCATGGCGAGGATGGCCACCGGTGTCTCCACGATGGTCCCCTGGGTGGTGCCGGGCGTGCCGTAGGCGGTGCCGTAGCCGGCGGGCTGGACGGCGTGGTAGCCGGTGGTGCCGGCCCGCCAGAAGACGCGGATGCGCTGGTCGGCGTCGGTGACAGCGGTGGGACTGCCGACGACTCCGGCGTTTTGGGCGGAGACGGGGAAGTAGCTGGTCCAGGTGCTGGTGCTGTCGGGGTCCTGCTGGCTGATCCCCCAGATCTCGTCCTGGTGGCCGTGGACGAAGGCCTGGATGCGTCCATCGCCGCCGCGGGCGGCGGCGGGTGCCAGACAGTTGTTCGTGCCGGTGTCCCCGGCCAGGCTCTGGGGCGGGTCCCAGGTCGCGTAGTCGACATCGTGCTGGTCGACGTGCCACAGGGCGCGGTCGGTGCCGCTGTAGAAGACGGAGACCCGGCCGTCCGCGTTCAGGACCGCGGCCGGGTCGCTCGCGGCACCGGAGGCGATCGGCGTGACCACGTCGTAGGTGCTGTTGATACCGCTCTGCCGCAACGCCCAGATGCGGTCGTCCGGGCCGCGCCAGAAGACGTTGACGATGCCGTCCGGGCCGCGCAGGGCGACGGGGGTGCCCGCGACGGTGCCCTGGGTGCCGGCGACCAGTGTCCAGTTCGCCTCCCAGCTCCAGTCTCGCTTCTGCGACTTGACGTAAAGGTCAGGGCCCAGACCCCGTACGAACACCGACAGACGGTCGTCGGCGTTCGGGGCGACGGCCGGATCTAAGCTGACGCCGCCGCCGAGGGCGACCGCCTGCGATGACCAGACCAGACCGGGGGTGGTGGAAGGTGCCATAGAACTCTCCCCTGCTCACACAGCACGACATGGCTCGCCGGGTCGGCCCGCGTCCCCTCTGGGCGACCCGCACCTTCCCGGCACCCGGAGATTCGCAGTCGCCGGGCAGGACACGCCCGGGTTGGACTGGCGTCCATCCGATGCGGTGACATCCGGTTTAGGTGGCGGGAGCCAAGGTGCCGCGAACGTCACCAGCTGCACAGCGGACAGGCTCGAGGCGTGCTCCAGGAGCGGGCCTCCAACGCTTCTTCTCAGCGGAACTAGGTGCTGTCGTCGCTGATCGACACCGGTGTCAGTTCTCACCTACAAGGCCACCCCGCTCGCGGCGCTGGCGAAAGCAGGCCGCCGTGGTGTGACGCCGACGGGCCCCGTTCGTTGAACGGGTCTGCGGAGCAAGGAACAAGCCTCCGGGGCGTTGAGCCCCGGAGGCTTCGTCGTCCCAGCCCACCGCCGGAAGGGACCGGCCGCCGCGCTCCGGGCCGTTGAGCGGCACGGACGCGAGTTATCCACAGGCCGGAACGCGATCGGGGGTTCCTTCATACGCTGCTGCTCAAGTCGATCACACGGGGGTGTGCGGGATGCGGTACGGCGTAGTGGTGGAGGAGCTCGCGGTGGAGGTCATGGCGCAGCTGCCGGACGACCGGGCCCGGCAGGAGGAGATGGCGCTGGTGGAGGTGGCACGGATGGATCCGAGGGCCTGGCCCGATGTCCGCGATGCGGGCTCGGTGGAGGAGATCCGGGAGGCGTTCGGCCGACAGTGCTGGATCCAGTACCTGCCGCACGCCGGGGCGATCGAGGTCCGTGACATCGGCTGGGCTGGCTGATTCCTCAGCCGCGGCGAAGTTCCTCGGACCAGTGCCGGAGCTGGTCTTCGAGGCAGGTCAGGGCGCAACGCGCCCCGTTGTTGCACTGCGGTGTCACGCCGCAGCGCCGGGCCCTGCGGGGTCCTGGCAGCCACCGGCGTCGGGCTGCGCCTGTGTAGCTGTTGGCGAACCTGGGCTGCGCTCTGCTCCATCGACTTTCGGGTGGAGCAGAGCGCAGGTGCGTAACGATGGCTACAAGGGGCGGACCATTCCCGCTTGTGGACCCTTCGAGCCTTGGGTGACCTCGAACTCCACCCGCTGGTTCTCTTCCAAGCTTTTGTAGCCATTGGTCTGGATGGCTGCGGATTCCACGAACACGTCTGCGCCGCCATCGTCCTGGCTGATGAAGCCGTATCCCTTGTCGGGGTTGAACCACTTCACAGTGCCTGTTGCCATCGGTTCCGTCCCTCGTTCGGTGCCACGGTGCCGCTGCCCAACCGAGCCGGCTGCGGCACGTGCATCTTTTCCTTCCGGTGCGGCGAAATCCGCGGCCCTCCCAGGACCTCACCCTTGGGGATGAATCTCGCCGCGTCACAGCTCTCCTGTGAGGTGAGGCGTGACGCGGCCAGCAGGCAGGCAGTTCGCCACCGCATCTCGGTGGGGGCAGGCCCGGCTCCCGGCGTGAGCCCGGGATACGGGCGAGCCGTGAATACGCCGGGCCCCGGCAGTCCGTGACTGCCGGGGCTCGCACACTGGTGTGATCAGCCTTGGGCCTGGTGGATCTTCCAGTCGGCGACGTTGGAACTGCGGTTGAAGTAGGCGTTGGTGCACACGTCGTACTTGGCGCCCGTGTCGGAGCTGCCGCCGTTGGTCTCCAGGAAACCGCCGTTGTCGTCCCAGGTGTTCCAGAGGAGGACCGTGTCGCCGAATCGGACCTTCTGGTCTGCGGGGGCGGAGGTCTGGGCGAAGATCCGCCAGCGTCCGGTTCCCGGTGCGCGGTCCCTGGCCGGGGATGTGGAGACGTCGTACTTGGCGCCGTCGTTCGCCTGGGTGGTGGTGGGACCGCTGTTGGTGTCGAGGTAGCCGCCGTCCCCGCCGTAGAGGTTGCGCAGGTAGATCAGATCGCCGCTGGTGACAGGCTGGCCCGCCGCCTTGCCGGAGGCGGACAGGATCTCCCAGGTGCCGGTGCCCTTCGCGCGGGCCGGTGTGCTGGTGGTCGAGACGCCGTACTTGGAGCCCTGTGCGGGGTTGCCGCTGTTGGTGTCGAGATAGCCGCCCTGCCAGCCGCCGTAGCCGTTCTGCAGGTGGATCAGATCACCGTACTTGAGCTCGTTCGCCATCTGGAATTCCCCTTGTCCGCCGATGTCTGTCTCGAACCCGGACGGTCCTTAACTGGAAGCCCCTCAGCGCCCCCGCTGCGGGACGCGGCCCCTGCTTCCGTCCAGGCCGGGAGGCCGGGATCCCACGCCGAAGTCGATGACGAGCGCCATCCCCCGCCCCCCTCTTTGTTCCTGCCGCCCTTGTCCGGCTTTGCCGCCCGGGAATGAGTGGCCTAGAACCCGGGGCTCACCCAGTGCGCCATGACTCCCGTACGTCCGTCGCCGTTGCTGAGGACGGCGGTGTTGCCCCCACCGATGCGGTACGCGTGGAGAGTGATGACGTCGTTGACGTCGAACTTCTCCAGGATCGTCTGCCCCGCGGTGGTCTGCATGACCGCGCCGCCGGTGAGGGCTTCCGTGCCGGGGATGAGCTGGCCGTTCTTGAACAGTGCGGTGCGCACGAGCTCCCCCGCTCCGCCGGTGTACGAGCGGGCGTGGTAGGAGATCTCCCACACCCCGGGGTGGAGGACCTTGAGTTCCTCGACCTCGGAGATCCGCTCATCGGCGCGATCGGCGCCGGAGAGGGGGTGGTTGAAGTCGACCGGGACAGTCTGGAGCCACGTCGAGCCCTTCCGGTAATTCGCAGGAGTCGTCATCCCATTCCATTCCTTTGCCGCGCCGGGATACACACTGACCGTGCCGGGTGCTCATGCCACCGGCACCGGACCTATGAGAGCGGCGCCACCCGCAGTCGCGGTAGGCGGCCCAGGGATCGACAGGCCAATCCCTCGTTACGGGTTTGATCCGACTTTCCGGTCCTGCACCAAGGGCCCCCCGCACGCAGAAACCCTTCTCCATACAGGCGTTCACCCGTCATGGCGCTCCACAACGGCGGAAATACGGCTCTCCCACCACCCATCCCGTCATCCGCAGGGGTGAACGACACCACGCCCGAGTTGACGTTGGCCCTGCCACAAGGGCGGTCCCTGCCAGCTTGGTTGGTCTCTGCGAGGCAGCCGTCGACGCACACGCCCGCCTCAACGACCTGGGCGTCGACTACGACAAGAGCGACACAGCCGGAGGCCTGGCAGGCCCCTGGCGGACGGGCTGCCCTGGACCTGCGCCAGGAGCCCGGCTCGTAGCGCTGCGGGCAGGCGGCAGCGCCCCGCTGACCAGCCGTGGTCGGGGTTGGCGGCAGCATGGTCGGCGCCGTGGTCAGTCCGGCCATCTGCGGGGGCGGTCGTCCGAGGTGCGGCGATGAGCGCTCTCCGGCCCGGTGACATCACTGACGAGATGATCCAGGCCATAGACACGGTCCGGCAGCAGGGACTGCAGAAGGACTTGCGTGCCCTGGCCGCCAACATCGGTGCCGACGCCGAAGGCCGGTAGGACGGTGCGGAGCCCGGGTGACGGGCTAGCGTCGAGTGGACGCTGCTGTGGATCGAGAACACTGCCAGTCAGCTGGCCGCCGAAGGCCGGCCGTAGGCCACGGCGCCCAGCGCGCTGACAGTCAGGGTGTATCGCCGGCGTAGTAAAGCGAGTTCAGCCGCCCTCCGGTGCGACCCTCTCCGCGGCCACCGTGGGCCGGGGCAGGCGCGGCGTAGGCCAGGCCGGCTCCCACGCCCAGGCCGCCCAGCGCTCCGTGTGCGCGAAGACGCCGGCACGGTCGGCGAGCATCGCCAGCACCTGGGCGCGGGCGTCGTCGACGGCCTGGTGCTCGGTGTCGGAGATGATGCCGAGGCGGCGCACGTGCGCGTACTCGTCTTCGTCCTTCCACTCCCAGCCGGTGAGGTCGGGGTGGATGAGCAGGTCTACGGTGAGATCGAAGGTGTCGAACCCGGTCTCAGTACGGCGGGTGGGGTGCTCGAAGTTGACGTACCAGTTCCGCAGCCGCCGCCCGGCGCCGTCGGGGACGAAGAAGGCGTTGATGCTGAACCAGGCCGCCGGAGGCTTCCACAGCAGCAGGTCGGTCTCCTGCCACACCGCGTCCGCGAGCTCCCACCTGCCGGTCGCCATCGCCTCGAACGCCTCCGTGCGCACCGAGCGGTCCCCTTCGTCGCGGGCCTTCGCATACAGGGCGGGCCAGCGGGCCTCCGCCCCGGGCGCACAGGCGGTCACCAACGCCTCATCGATGTCCGCGAGAACCCGCAGCGCCTGCTCGCTCCACACCCGGCCCGAGCGGTGCACGTCGCGCCGTACGACCGTCTCACCCGTCTCGAAACTTCGCACCACACTCCTCCACCGGCCACGGTCGGGATGTCCGGCCAGACTTGCCCACCTCAGCGCGCACCGGCCGGAGTGGGCAAGCCGCCGTCCGGGGCAGCTTGCCCACGGATCCCCTTGAGTTTTCCCACTCCCCCAGAACACACAGTTTCGGCAGTACGTGCCGGGTGTAGCCTCCGCGCAGGCGCCCGGACCGCCCACGGGTCGGTCGGCCACCGGGGGTACTGCCGCGAGCGGCGCCGGACGGCGGCAGCTTCGGAGATGGACAGCGCCGCCCAGCCAGAACACGTCGGCGAGCTGCTGATCATCCTCGGCCGCTCTTTCCCGTGGCAGCGCTGAGGGCGTACAGCTTGCCGTCGTCGTCGCCGAAGTAGAGAACGCCGTTCGCGACAAGGGGCGGCCCGTATGGGGTTTTGGCAGGATGGGTCCACATCGTGGCTCCGGTGCGGGCGTTGAGGGCGCGCATCGTGTTGTCGTCGCTGCCGATGTAGACGAGGTTGCCGGAGACGGCGGGCGAGTAATCGTTGCTGTGGGTGTCCCGACTCCATTTGATCTTGCCGTTGTGGAGGTCGAGAGCATAGATCTTCGTATCGCCGCCGTTGATGTAGAGGGTGTCGGCGGCGATGACGGGTGTGGAGTTGAGGTCGCCCCGCCCAAGTACTTGGACCCACTTCAGGTCGCCGGTGGCCTTGTTCAGGGCGTAGACGCGCTGGTCGTAGCTACCGACGTAGACAGTGTCGTCGCGGATGATGGCCCCTTCGCTGACCCCATCTCCGCCGACGAACTGAGTCCAGCGGACCGTACCGGTGGCCGCGTCCAGGGCGTAGAAGACGTCACCGTCGGCACCCACATAGAGGGTGCTGCCTTCGATGATCGGCCGGGCATCGAAGGCACCGTTGGCCTTCTTCTTCCAACGGACCTTCCCGGTGGCCGTGTCGAGTGCGTAGAGGGTGAAATCCTGGCTTCCTACATAGACCAGGCCGTCAGCGACAGCAGGTGAGGAGTAGAGGAGATCCTTGCCGACATGGCTGGTCCATCTGACGGCGCCTGTGGTGGCGTCGAGTGCGTAGACCAGATTCTCGTTGCACTCGATGTAGACGGTGCCGGGCACCGCGCTCCTGTTCCACCAGGCGCAGCAGGTCGAAGACGACATCTCGGGTAGGCACCAGCCGGCCGGACTGCATGCGCTGCACCGAGGTCTCCCCGCGCCCGGATCGCTGACCGAGCCACTGTGGCCCGCCTCCGCTGGACTCCGCGTCGTCGGGTGCGGGCGCCATCCGCTGCAGGTGTTGGGCGATGTCCCGCAGCTTCAGTGGGTGCTCGCCGCTCATCAGCGGTTGGAACACCGTCGCGCGCAGAGCCTTGCCCCACTCCCGCACTCCCCTCGGCAAGTCCTCGCCGATCGGCTCCACCGGCCGTCCGGGACGGGTCATCTTTCATTCCCCCCTGGACCAATCACTGGTCACCTTCTGCATCAATTCCGCGCCGGAAACGCTGGGAGCTGCCTCTTCCCGCCGCCGCAGGAGCTCACCATGACGCCTCATACCCCCGCCCCGCAGCCCAATGGTCAACCCCGTCCTCCCCGCAGCACCGCCCTGGCCGGAGCCGGTATCAGCAGCGTGGGGAGCCTGGCGGCCACGCTGGCCGGCGCTCCCTGGGGCATCGTGCTGGCCGTCGCTCTCAGCGGCCTGCTGATCGTGCTGGTGCAATCTGTCGTCCAGGGAATGATTCCCCAGGACTCAGCCGATCGTCTCTCCTGGTGGCAGGCCTACTGGAACCACCGCCGGGCACGCAGCCGGGCCACCGCCCTGCCCGAGCGTCGCCCCCCGGCATGACGACGGGCGGCGGCCGCGATCGATACACGGGACCAGCGATCTGTACCCCATCGAGATCACTGACGAGATGCGCCAGGCCATGGACACGGCCCGGCGGAAGGGACTGCAGACGGATCTGCGGACCCTCGCCGCCAACATCCGGGCCGCCGCGAGGGTCGGTACGCCGGCGCGGAGCCCGGATGGCAAGCCGGAGTCGAGTGGACGCTGCTGTGGATCGAGAACACCGCCAGTCAGCTGACCGAGGGCAGACCGTAGTTGGCTGGTGGGCGATGAGCAGCGCGCTGACCTGCTGTGGTCGGGGTCAGGGAGTGTCACCGGAGTAGTACAGGCGGCAGCTCACGCCCGAGCCCGGTGTGCGGGGTTCGCCGGGGTGCGGGTCGTACAGGGCGCGGCCGCCGGGCCACCGCGTCAGCTCGGTGGACAGGGCGACGCCGTCGTCGACTTCCTCGGTCCGCCATCCGTGGATGTCCAGCAGCAGGCCGTCCAGCGGTCCGCCGACCAGTTCGGCATACGTCCGGTGCGGGAGAGGACCGGGGTTGGGGTGGTCATGGTCGTGGCCGTAGACGCGGCCGTTCAGCAGCTGCTCGTCTCCGTTCATGCCGTCTAGCTTCGCAGCCGCCACCGACAACGCCCGCGTGGCTGCGGGCCCGGCCCGAGCCTGCTTCATCGAGGCCGGGCCGGGGCGGGCTGTAGCGAACGTGGTCTAGGTTGTGGCGATGGTTTCAGGCTGGCCATTGACCACTGGTGGCATTCAACCGTGGTGGAATCGGCCGGCAGGGACCGCAATCCTTCGATGAAGAAGACTCAGGACTCTGTGTGCTGCAGGAGCCTCCGAGCGATACCGGTGATCATCACCATGCGGAAGCGTGCCTCGTCGGCACTGGAGCGGCCGGGATGAGCGCCTTCTGGGTGCGAGATATCCCAAGTCCCTTGCAGGAGACGGCCCCAGTTCTCGGGCACGACCTTCTTCTGATCAACCATCCAGTTGACGGCGGCACCGCCCTTCTGGGTGCCCGAGTATCCATGACCATTGGCAACCTGGAGGATCAATTCTTCGAGCATCGGCCGGAGTGCACCGTTACTCGCCTCGTAGTTGTGGTGGTTGAGATTGTCGATCGCCTGCCTGTAGTGGTTGAGGGCGACGTCGTAGCCGACTGCGTCGAGCTGGGCCTCCAGAGCAGTGATCTCCTGGGCCATCTCCGTGCCGGGGGCTTCGGTGGGGCGGATGTGATAAACGACGGGCCCCTGATCAATCTCGATCACGCCGAACGGTCCGTCGGGCCTTCGAATGGTGGGGTCTTCCCACTGCAGGTCGTAACCGTCCGCGAGGAGTGCGTCCCTGAGCTGGAACAAGAGGCTCTCCGGGCCGTGCGTGTCAGGGTGCTGGAAGTCACCAGTCAGCTCCTTAGCGAACGCCAGCAGGCCCCTGTGGGCATCCTTATCCCCTTTCTGAACTGCTTTCCGAGCGTTCATCAAGGTCAGTTGCACCAGTCTCTCCTTGGAGGTGTTCTCGGTGATGAATCGGTCCAGATCAGCGGCGAGGAGGCTGGTGGTAATGGCGGTCTTGAGCCGCATGACGGCGATCTTGGTGAGGATGGCCAGGGTCGGGCTCGACAGGGTCTGCATGACGGACATCCTCTGCGAGCAATGTGCTCGTCGTCGCGTAGTTTTGCGGTAAGTCACCGCTCTGTTCGCTCAGTTGGAGGGCAGCCGGCGCGATGGGACATGTCCAGCCTGGTGATAGCCCGGGCTACCTGCGGTTCCGTCAGTGGTTTTCTGTTCTCCATGGTGAGCCGCATGAAGCGCCTGCGGTGCGGCCCCTTTAGACAGGAGGTGCGCACCGACCGCACCGTCACCGTGCGCATGCGCGCGTCGCGGTGCAGTGCGCAGTGCCGGGCGCACGGTGATGCGCACCGGTGCGGCGGCCGGGAGTGTGCGCACCGGATGCCGGGATGCCCCGCACTCATCGCTGGCGGCGTCGGAGCAGGCGTGCGGGTCGCCACGGGTTCGGTCGGCCGCCGGAGTACTGCCGCGAGCGGCGACGGACCGGCGGCGGCTTCGGAGACGGATACTGGGCCACGCGCAGCCGGGACGCGTCAGCGAGCCGTTGAAGGCGCTTCAGGTCCTCCGGCGAGAGGTACGGCGGGATCGGGTCAACCATGCGGGCCTCCATGCTTCGGCGAGTCGGTCCCCCGCACCCTCGCCCGTCCCCGCCGCTTCCAGAGCGTGCGCTCCGGCCGCGTCCCGGCAGCTGGCACGACGACTTCGCCGCCGTTCCGCCGGGCGGGCTCCGGTCTCCCTCAGCGGCTGCGGCCACCCGCTCCCCTGCCCTGATCCGGCTGCGCCGGATGGTGCTGCTGACTGCCCAGGTCGGCGGCCGGGGCCTGCCTCGTCTGGCCCGCCTGCTCTTCGACAATGCGGCCGCGGGCCTCTGCCGCGTAGGTGAGCGCGTCGATACGGGCGAGGTTCTGCGCCGAGGTCGCCCACGTCTCGGGGGCCGTCGTCCGGCCCTCCAGGTACTCCTGCGGCATCGCGGCCTGCTGGTGGGCCTGGATGGCAGCGGCCCGCTGCGCCGGAGTTAGAGCGGCGTCCCGGCCCGGGTGGTCGACGGCGTGCGGTGCGGCCGACGTGGTCACGACAGGCGCTTCGTCCCGTACGGCGGGCGGTGCGGTGAGGGCGGCCCGGATCGCGTTCTGCAAGGCGAGGCTGGCGACCCGGGCCCGTTCGTAGCGGGTCGACTCCGGGGCGGCTTGCCGTCGGTGCCCGCGATCCACCAGCGGATGGGCCAGGCGAAGTCGGCGGTGTAGGAGAGCTGATCCGGGGCCGGAATCCGCCGGCCCTTCTGCGGCACGGTGAGCTGGCGGCCATAGCGCACCAGTGCCCGGTCGGCGATGTGACCGTCGATGCCGGGCACATAGGCGCGGCCGCGCAGGGTTTCCATCAGATGCCGTCGCGCTTCGGCCAGGACGTGGCAGGTCGGATCGGGCCGGGCACCGGGCACCGGGCACCGGGCGCACTAAAGGCACGCATTCCGGCATCTCTGATTGCGGAACATGCTCAGAACTCTCCTGGTGATGGCCTGTAGCGCCTACGGGCCATCACCAGTCAGCGCCCTTAATATGCGAGGGGATGGAAGAAAATTCACCAAGTAGCACAAATCACTTCCAGGGCGGCATAAGGATCTGGGTGGTGGTGGCCGGTATCAGCTTGGCTCTGGCAGCATCCCTCACTCTGGCCAACGCCATGGGCGCAAAACCCGGCCGGGCAGCGACCCTCATCGGTGTCCTGGCCGGCCTGACCGGCTTTCTGGGGTCCGTCACCCAACTTCTGCGGGACAAACTGGCCGAGGTGCCCCGATGGCAGCGCGCCACATACGCAGTCGTGATCGGTTGTGTCTTTGCCGGCGGGGTCGTGGTACTCCTGCGCTTCCAGGCCCCACCGCCCCCGCTGCACCGGCTGACCGGTCCTCAGGACGTGGCCGTGGTCGGCTTCAAAGACCGTGACTCCGGGCAAGACCAGCAGCTTTTGGACGATGTCTCCTCGACCTTTGCCCAGGCACTGAGCAAGGCCCTTCCCAAGGGCACAGACGTACACGACTACGCAACGCAGTACGAGCTTCCGCTGAGCGAACTGCTCCATGGCGATCACCACCGCCTCGACAACCGCACCCGGAAGTTTGTCGGCCAGTCCAACGCCGCCATCCTCGTCGGCGGCATCGTCACCCCCGGTTCCGGCGGGCAGATCAACGTGCGCCCGGCTGTGTATGTCCGCGCCGACCAGGTGGCCGACGCCCCCGAACTCGCTGGCTGGTACACCAGCGAACCGGTCCCCGCGGACCAAAGCCTCGGCCTTGCCTACAGCCGGCGCGCCCTAGTGGCCGAGTTGGTCCGGCAAGCCAGCGGTCTTGCCCAGTTCACCTCCGCCCTAGACGCCTGGCACTCAGGCCGCACCACCGAAGCAGCAGCCGGCTTCGCCCGGCTGCTGCCCGGCAAAGGGGCGTCGGAACTGGATTCCGGCACTGGATTCGTCACCTCGGACCTTGTCCACCTGTTCCGGGGCCACGCCCTGGAACAAACCACTGTCAACGGACAAGCGGCTTCGCGTTCCGTACTGGAGTCCGCAGGCGCCGACTACCGGGCCATCCCGGCAGACTCTCCCATCCGGCTCCGGGCACAGCTCAGCCTGGCCGACAACATTTATCTGCGTGCGGTGACAGCGACAGACTGCGCTCCCGGAGCCCTGCGTGACTCGGACATCCCCGGCGTCACCTCCACCCTCCGACGGCTGATGTCCGACGCGAACTTCACCACGCTGGGCCGTCTCAAAGCCGCGGTCAACCTAGCCCAGGTGGAGTATTGCCGGATCAATGCGGGCCTCACCAACGACGACGGCACCATCGATGCCATTGTGCGGCGGGTCCGCGCCGCAGAGCCCGGCGTAGGCGTTCGCGAACTCAAGGCGCTAGCTGCCTCCATCGCCGCCCAGCGCGAGGCGGACCGAGGGCACCTGGAGGTCGCGATCTCCGGCATCCGGCAGGCACTCGCATTGGAGAGCCGATTCGTCGTTCGCGCCCAGTGGCTGGGATGGCTGGCCGCCTGGGCCTTCGCTCGATGCGACCTGGTCACCGGCGACCAAGCCGCGCGGGATTCTCTCGACCAACTGCGTAACGCCTTCCGCACCGGTGCCGCGAGCCGACAGGACTACGACGCGGACCGCAAGTACCTCGACCAGCAAAGAAACCAGGCCCGCGCGCAGTGCGGGTCTGGGAGCCCACAGTGAGCACATGAAAGGAAACCCTGATGAAGCGTCGACAACTAGTCGGATGGCTGGTGCTGCTGTCCATCACCGCCGCTGGATGCGACTCGGCGACCCAGGACGCCACACGTCGAACGAACACGACAACCGGAAACGCAGCAGAGAACCGACAAGCCGCAGACGCACGCACACCCAAACCGCACAAGGGCCCGAAACTGCCGGGGAAGTTCAGAAACCTCGCGGCAGGCGACGGCGCCGCCCCCGACTGTAAGCGAGATCTTTCCTCTCTGCCTGCGGAGTTCACCACCTCGCCCGCCGTATGGATGAGCACAATCCAGGGTCCCCGCAGCCTCGTGCTCAATAGCGAGAACGCGCTGTGCCTGCACGGCTTCACGGCCAAGCGAGCGGTCTCCGTCACCGTCTCTGACGGCCGCCATGGCTACACCACCACCGCGCAGCCCACCGCGGGCAAGCTCACCTTCGACCGGTACGAGCCTCCGGAGTCGCTTTTCAACGGTGCGCGGCTGCGGGTGTACGACATCGGCAGCGGCGTGATGCAAAGCGAGACCTGGGACTTCGTCCCGCAGTCCGCCGCCCGTGAAAGCCTGGCGGCAGCGGGCCACTTCACCATCAGCGCCGCCCAGGGCAGCACCACCGCCTCGTACAGGCAGTCGGTTGGCGTACCGACGAACCCTGAACGGGCACGGTTGCGCGGTGAGAACAAGCGCCGACTGGTCATCTACGGTTTCAAGCAGGGAGACACGATTCCCATCGGTCTCTACCAGCTGGCTGGCGAGGCGAGCGACCAGGCGACCCTCGTCCGACAGCTCGGCAGCGTCGTGATGCCCCGCTCGCGCACCGCCGTCTTCGCCGTCCCGCAATCAGCGGCGGGCAATACATACTGCATCACGGTACCCCTGGCCACGCAGTACAACTGCCCGTCCTTCTGATCCACTGGTCGGGGTGATCTCGAGTTGTTCGCCGCTGCCCACCTCGCGACCCATCAGACTTCGCTTCGTCGTCAGGTGCGGTGAGTAGTTGTCACAGAGGATCGCAATGCGCACGTCGATCGGGTGCTGTGAGCGCGGGTAGCGGGAGAACTTCGGGAACTTCGACCAGCTCTTGCCTTCTGACGTGCCCATAGAGCAGGTCTTTGGCAAGGTCGTAGGCGGCGAGCAGTGCTGTGCTGGTTGTGACGTCGTTCAGCGGCCCCGCGGTCGCGAGGAGACGCCGGTAGGGTGCTGAACGGGTCCGCTCCGAACGCAGTAGGCACACACCCACCACGCGGCCGTTCCACACCCGGCGTCGCTAGCCCGGGCAGTTTGGTCCGCCGATATCGCGAGCGGCTCCGCCGTCGCGAGGCGAGGGGCAGCGGGCATCGGCCCCAGGCGCACAGTCGGTCACAGAGCCTCGCTCGTGCCGGCGATAACGCGCAGCGCCTGTTCGCTCCCCCACGCGGCCGCTGCAGTGCACCTCGCGTCGTACGACTGTCTCGCCTGACGTCGAAAGATCGCGTCACACGCCTCTGTCCAGGGCCGGTTGAACCCCGGCGGCTTCGTCGTCCCTGGTGCTCCGTCGAAAGGACCGCCTGCCGCGCTCCGGAGCCATTGAGCGGCACGGACGCGGGTTATCCACAAGCATCGTCGAACGCGGCTCGCAGGCCTTCCAGGGAACGGGCGAGCTCGGCCCACGGGTCTTGTCTCATGCTCCATGACGGTATGCGTGCGCCGATTGAGGCGCTGAGATTTTGGCACTGCACCGGCAGTGGGGGCGGACGACCGTCACAAGTGCCTTTCCGTGACGCCCGCCGTGGCGTCGCTGTCCCACCTGCGAGTGACGCTCCCCAACAATGGGGCGAGGCGATGTGAGCCCGCTATGAGAACGACTGGCGACGTCGTGCGAATACTGCGGACAGGCAGCCACTCATGCCTCACCCGCCGCGCCGACCCGCACCAGGCACCTCCACCGCCACCCAACACACCCTCCCCTGTTGCTGGAGTCTCAAGTTGGGAGGGCTGCGTCAACACGCTCTGCGGCGGCGTCATTTCGGGTGTTCACCTGTCGTTGGCGGTTCCTCGATTCCCCAGCGGCGCGTCCCCTCCGCGAGCCTCAACAGGTGATGCGTCAGCCGACTTCCCTCTTACCGCGCAGAGAACCTAGTAAAGTTCGGCCGCATGAGCATCCCGAGCCCCAGAGGAGAACGAGAGAAGCTAATTACGGCTCTCGCTCCGAAGCTGCGCAGGCACCTGAAGATCCGCGCCTTTGAGCACGGAATGGACATCCAGGACGCGACCGAGCACGCCATCAAGGCCTGGTACGAAGCCGATGACGTCCCCGAAGTCGACACCGAGGGAGCCAAAACCTGGGGGACGTTCCTCCCAGTCGGCGGCCCAGACGAGTTCAAAGCCGCCTGCTCAGAGCGCGGCATCACCTACGTGCAGGGACTCGCGCAGGCGTTGACTCTGTGGCTCGACAACCATCCCTCCCCCACGACCCCCTTGGTGTCACAGCCGGTCGTGCGGGTCATAGTGGCCAACCAGAAGGGCGGCGTCGGCAAGACATTCATCTCCTCCGGCATTGCGCAGGCTCTCGCGGAGGCCGGCCATCGCGTCCTGATCATTGACTACGACCCTCAAGGGCACCTCACGGCTGAGCTCGGCTTCGAAGACCTCATGTATGAGGACGATGTCGAGACGCTGATGATGCACATGGACGGCACCGCGAAGGGCGATATCCACGACCTACTGGTCGCCTTGGACCAGAAGCGCTTCGGTGAGCGGCTGCATCTGCTTCCTGCGTCTGACGACGCGTTCCTGCGGGACGTCGCTCTGTCCAAGGTGAGCTTCAGCGAAGCCGCCTTGGAACGGGCCCTGGAGCCGCTGGAAGAGGACTACGACGTCATCATCATCGACGGTCCGCCCAGCCTTGGTCTGAACATGGACACCGCCTTGTACTACGTGCGCCGCCGCGAAGGTGAACTCGCGGACCGATCAGGCGTCATCACCCCGGTCTGGGCCAACAAGGCGTCCCACCGTGCCTTCCGCCTGCTGAAGTCCCAGAAGGACGACTTGTGCAAGAAGGGTCGGATCCAGGTCGACTACCTGGGCCTGATCATCAACGCGTACGACAGTCGGCGCGGCAAGCTCGTGAAGGAGAACAAGGATGAGTGGGAGAAGAGCAGTTCCCCGCCTGTTCTGGCGGTGATCGGTGACCTGAAGGAAGGCCGCGAGGCCGCTGATGGCGAGATCCCGCTGCTTGAGTACGCCCCGGACAGCGAACATGCGCAGGCGATGCGCGACCTGGCGAAGGAACTGGCGGTATGAGAGACACCAACAAGAAGGACGGCCAGCAGCGGGTCACGCGCGGCTTCAGCATTGATGAGGACAGGCCGGGCGGGGAACAGGAAGGACCGCGTCGCGTCCGGACTCGCTCACAGATCATGAACGGGGAGGGCAAGAGGCCCCCGGCCTCGGTGAAGCTGGCACTGCTGGCGCACAACCCGTTCAACCCGCGTGAAGAACTCACCAACCTCGAAGAGACCGCTGACTCGATGCGGGCCAAGGGGCAGATCCAGCCGGTCACTGTGGCGCGGCGCTCTGCCTTCCTGATGGCGCACCCGGGGCAGGAAGAGGCGCTCGCTGAAGCCGAGTACGTCGTCATCGACGGCAACCGGCGTCTGGCTGCCGCTCGTCTGGCTGGCCTCGAAGAGCTGCGGATCGACGTCAACGACGACCTGGCGGCTAGTGCAGCGGATCTCCTGGAGTCCGCGCTGATCGCCAACATCCACCGCGAGGATGTGGCTCCCCTGGACCAGGCGAAGGCGATCCAGGATCTCGTGAAGGTACACGGGTCGCAGGGCGAGGTGGCCAGGCGTCTGGGGAAGACGCCCCCCTGGGTGTCGCAGCGCCTGGCGCTCCTGGAACTCACGCCCGAGTTGCAGGAGCAGGTGGAGACAGGTGAGTTGAAGGTGGAACCGGCTCGCCGGATCGGTCGGCTCCCCAAGGCTCAGCAGGCGAGCGAGGCGAAGAAGGCCATCGAGGCTGCCAAGGCCCCTCGCCAGCGGCGCAAGCCTGCGGTGGAGCAGGCGAGCGAGGCCTCAGCCGTTAACGCCGTTAATACCCTCAAGGGCGGTGCGCCGGCGAGCTCCTCCGCGTCGTCGACCGTTAACGCCGTTAATACCCCGGAGACTCAGGCTCCGGAGAACGCGGCGCTGTCCGGAGCCGAACAGCCGCGTCGGCTGCCATACGACGATGCCTTCTCGGTGGTCACTCACCTGCACTTGAAGATGGAGCCGGCGGTCTTCGCCGACGGCGCACGCGTGTGGCTGCGGATCCTGCGCGAACAGCACCCGGACGCGTACGGCGCGCTGCTCCAGGAGCTGACCCAGCCAGAGCAGCAGCCTGCCTGAGTTCCCACAGCCCCTGAAACGCCAGAAGGCCCGTACGCCCCGAAGTTCGCGGGGCGTACGGGCCTTCTGGCGCGCTCACAGTCCTATGTCATGCCGCCCGAGTGGCGGTCTCGTATAGGGCTGTGTCGCTCGCCCGTTTCCTCGTGGTCGATGGTGGCCGCCAGGAGCGCGGCGATGTCGGTCTCATAGGGGTCGTGGTAGGCGGCGTGGTCGCTGACGACGAACAGCGTCGCCTTGGCCACGGCCCCGGAGCCTCCCTTCTGCAGCAGGGCGTTGAGGCGGTCGGCGTCGCGTTCCGTGTGGCGGCACTGGGTGTAGGGGCCGATCTGGAGCAGGAGCTGCCCGAATTCGCCGTGCGGGTACCGGGCGATGTGCACGGCGTAGTGGGCCTGCGGCATCGCGACGTCGTCGGGGAGGTCCAGGCCCGCCGCGGCGTGGGTGAGCATCCGGTAGGCCGGGTTCCAGGTACCGAGGATGGTCGACGTCTCGCAGCGCAGCCAGCCTTTGCTGGTGTAGCCGTCGGCATAGGGCACGTACGGGGTGTCAGGGTGGACCAGGGTGACGGCGATGACGTCGGGCCCATGGTCGTCGCCGGGGATCGGGTGGGCGCGCTCGATGAACGGGCCGATACCGATGGCGATGTCCTGGCCGCTGCCGGGCGTCCAGGGCTGCGGCTTCTTGCGGGCGGCGAGCATTGCACGGAACGCGTCGACGACGACCTGGTCCTCAGCGGTGAGGGTGCCGGGAGCGTGGCCGCAGCGGCGGAAGAGACGGCGCTTCACCAGGTGAACCTGCCTTCCAACTGGGGGACGGGGGTGCGGGCGGACCCGCTCGGGGTTCCGTATGCGCCCTCGCGAGGGTCGGTCGCGACCGTCAGTACTCGCGGTCGCGGCACCAACCTCGTGAGGCGGCGCAGCTAAGGGGTGGGTGTGCTCGCGTCGGCGGCCGCCGACTGGGCAGCGTTCGCCTCGAGTTCGGCGTGGCGCTGTCGGAGCTGGTCGATGGCCGCGTGATCGGTCAGGGCCGTGGTGATCAGATCGCGCTGGTACTCCATGCCGGCGACGACGCCACGGTGGTAGCGGCACTGGTCCTGAGCTTCGGCGCAGGCCAGGCAGTCCTCCCAGTTCATGTCGTCGTACGGTGCGCCCTCCGGCCCGGGAACTGTGGCGTGACGGGGGCGTTGGGGGAGGGGAAGAGGTAGGTGCGGGTTAACAGGTCCTCACGCCAGGTGGGCGGCAGCTCGGTGAGGTGGGCGGCCAGCGCTTGCGCGATGGCGGGGTAGTGGTCGTACAGGGATGACCACAGTCGTTTGGCCTCGGTGTCCGGGTCGCTGGCTGCGTTCAGCCAGTCGGCCTCCCGCGCGTAGTCGCGGATCTTCTCGCGCCGTTCCTCCCAGTGGCTGGTGTCGATCCCGGCCCGGATGGCCGCGCCCATGACGCGGGTGTCGTTGAGGAAGTCAGGGTCCATCTGGCGGTGGGCGAGGGTTTCGGCGGCGGCCGGGTCGCGGTCGGCGAGGGCGGCCAGGGCCTGGTCGGTGAGGAGGGCGGAGCGCTGCGTCCAGAAGTCCGCGTTGGCGTAGGCGGCACTCAGCAGCCGGGTGCGCAGGTGGGTGAGGCGGGTCGTGGTGTCCGTCATGGGGACTCTCTCGGTGAGTGGGCTGGTGCTGTGGGGCGGCCGGAACATGTCCACGGCCGCCCCACAGGTCAGGGTTGGGCGTGCGCGGCGGTTTCAGCCGCTGAGGCGGATCGGCATGAGGAGGTAGCGCAGCGCCTGGTCGTCACTGTCGTAGCCGCGCAGGACCGCGGGCTTGGTGGCGGTGGTGAACTGGAACTGGACGCGTTCGGCGTTCAGGGCGTTGAGGCCGTCGATCAGGAAAGACGGATTGAACGCGATGCTCAGCTCGCCGCCTTCGAGGCTGGTGTCGACGTTGTCGACGGCTTGGGCGTCGTCGCTCGTGCCGCCCTCCAGCACGAGGGTGCCTTCTGCCGTGAACGTGAGCTTGATCGGCGATTCCTTCTTGGTGGAGACCAGGGCGACGCGCTGCACGGCCGCCTTGAGCGCCGCGATCTCCACCGTGGCCTCGTGCTGAAACTCCGTGGGGAAGAGCGCCTCATACTTGGGGAGTTCGCCCTCCATGGCGCGGATGGTGGTGGTGTGGCACTCACCGCGCAGAGTGAACAGGCCCGAGCTCGCGGTGGGCAAGGCGATGTCGACGGTGGTGTCGTCGGCGACGGCCTTGGCGGCGTCGATGAGGGCCTTGGCCGGGATCACGGCGGTGCAGTCGGGCAGGTCGGCGTCCTTCCACGCCAGGGTGCGCACGGCGAACCGGTAGCGGTCGGTGGCGTGCAGGGTGAGGGTGCCCGCCTCGTTGTCGTGGCGCAGGCCGATGCCGGTGAGCAGCGGCAGGGTGTCGTCCTTGCCGACCGCGCTGGCGACCTGGGCAACCGCTTCGGCGAGGTCTGCCCCGGCGAGGGTGCCGGTGGTGGCGCCCGGGGCGGGCAGGGCCGGATATTCCTCTAGGGGCAGCGTCGGCAAGGTGAAGCGGGCTGATCCGGCGCGCAGCAGCATGCGGCTGCCGGTGAGTTCGAGGTGCACGTCGCCGCGGATGGTGGCGATGATGTCGGACAGCAGCCTGCCGGAGATCAGGGCGCGGCCGTTCTCGGTGACGGTGGCGGGGGCACCGGTGTCGGCGGACACCTCGTAGTCGAAGGCGCTGACGCGCAGCCAGTCCTCGTGTGCGTCCAGGAGGATGCCGGCCAGGACGGGGGCCGGCGGGCGGGCGGGGAGGCTGCGGGCGGCGTAGCCGACGGCGGCGGCGAGGTGTTCCTGTCCGATGGTGAGCTTCACGGGCGGATCCCTTCAGGGGTGGCGTGGAGGTCCAGGAGGAGCTGTTCGGTGCCCGGGGCCGCGGCGGCATGGAAGATCTGTGGGCGGGTGGGCGGCATGACCGGGGTGGCGGCATCGCCGACGTCGACGGCGAGCTGGCCGGCGTCGGCGAGGGCCCGGGCCCGGGTCGTGGCGCGGGTGACGGCGTGGTGCCCGGCGTCCAGGTGGAGGTGGCAGCTCTGGCACATGGCGCGCAGATTCGCGGGGTCGACGTGTTCGGGGGTGTGATCGAGGTGGGCGGTGGTGAGGCAGACGGTGCTGCCGGTGCCGTACGCCGGAGCGCCGTGACGGTTGGGGCAGCGGCCGGGGTGGGTGCCCCGGCCGCATTCGCCCTCGCACTCGCACCGCCATCCGGCCCGTTCCTTGATGGTCAGGGAGATCTGGGGCCAGTCGGGCGGGTAGCGGTGGACGTTCTCGGGCCGGATCGGCACCGCTCTATGCCGTGAGGGCGTGCACGAGCCGGTCGTAGTTGCGCTGCTGGTCCTTGGGGGTGAGGGGCTGGCGCGGCATCGGCCCGTTGAGCTCGCGGTCCAGGCGCACGATGCGGGCCTGGTTCACGGTCAGCGGCTGGTGGCGGGCGGCCGCGGCGCGTTCGCGGCGGGCCTGGTCCCGGTCGGCGAGGACATTGATCCAGTCCGGTCCGAGCCGGTCGGTCAGGCGGTTGCGCAGGTCGGTGCGCTGGCCGGGGGTGGTCGCAGCCCAGATCCCGTGCCGGGTGAGGTGTTTGTTGGCCAGCGCCCACTTCAGGCAGTCGGTGGCGATGGGGCAGCCGGCGCACGCCCGGCGGGCCTGTGCCAGCCGCTTGTCGGTCGCGGCCCGGTCGGCGGCGCGGTCGCCGTTGGTGAAGTCGAACAGTCGCGGGGTGAGCTGGCAGCGGGTCGGGGTGGAGCTGTGCGGGAAGGCGAAGCGGGCGGCCTGGTTCGAGGCCGTGGGGGTGGTGTCGGTGCGGCTCATGACGTGACCTCCTGGAACAGCTCGGTCAGGTGGGGGAGTTGGGTGAGGACCTGCTCGAAGACAGGGAGCGGGACGCGCCATGGTCCGAGCGCCCCGCGGCACGGCACGGGCAGCGGCAGAGCGTGGACGTCTTCCAGCTGCACGTGGAAGCAGCCGTGCTGCGCCCACGGAGAGCACGGGCCACCGGTGTCGGTGTAGGCACCGTGGCTGCCGGTGATCCGGGCGACGGCCAGGACCGCGCTGAAGTGCAGCTGGTGGCCGCGGATCGTGCGGGCCACGAGCGGGTCGCGCAGCGCGTGCCGGTCCATGCCTGACTCGGCACCGGCGTGCAGCAGGCGCCAGCCCGGCGCCCACGCCTTGGGCCGGTTCTCGATCCGCTTCTCGCCGTGAACGATGCACGCCGTCCAGGGCTGCTTGATGGTGATGCCGCGAATGACGTCGGGGGCGTACAGGATGGGGGTCCTCATACGATCGCCCCCAGGCTGGCGGTGCCGGGACGGCCATTACGGCGGCCGTTGACGGACGCCGCTGTGGCGTGGGAGCGGTCGGCGAGGACGGCGCGGCCGGTGTGCTTGCCCGCGTACATGGCGGCGTCGGCGGCCCGCAGCAGCAGGGACAAGTCGGTGGTGCCGACCGTGTCGGGGGTGGCGGCGCCGATCGAGACGCCGACGTCGACCAGATGGCCGTCGCCGATGTCGACGGGGCGGGTGAGCGCGGCGGCGAGCTGGTCCAGGCGCAGCCCCCGGCGCGCGGTGCCGATCCGTACCGCGAGAGCGAACTCGTCTCCCCCGAGCCGGCCGACTACGCCGCGGCTGCCCGCCCATGCGGTGAGCCGGGCCGCGGTCGCGGCGAGCACGCGGTCGCCAGCGGCATGGGAGAAGTTGTCGTTGATCTGCTTGAAGTGGTCGACGTCGCAGATCAGGACCATCGCGGCCGTCGTGTAGCGGGCGGTCAGCGCGGTGGCCCGGGCGGTGTAGCCGTCGCGCCCGTGCAGGCCGGTGAGCGGGTCGCGGCGGGCGGCGGCGAGCTGGCGGTGCAGGCTGACGGCGTGGACGGTCCAGCCGGTCAGCGGCACCGCGGCCGCGGCGATGACGAATGTGCGGGACGGCTGCCCTAAGGCGCCGGGTATGGGCATCATGGGATCTCCTCCCGCCCGTGCGGGCGGACAAAGGGAAGAGGCGCACCCCGGGCTGTCCAGGCGTAGGGGTGCGCCTCTTTGCTGTGTGATCTCGTGAGGTGCGGCCTTGAGTAGTGCTTCGCCGGCGTCAGTCGACGAGGTCGTCCTCGGCGGCGCCGTGTTGTGTCAGCCGGAGTGCCGCCCCGGGTTCTGTGTGGTGTCGGGCCCTCAGATGGCCGCGAGCGGCCGGCCCAGCGGGGCGACGGGCCGGACGGTGCGGCAGTCATCGTGGCTGTCGTCGTGCACGGACTTGCCGTGGGTGGGCCGCAGTTCGGCGAGGATCTCGATCAGCATGTCCTCGCTGTCGAGGACGATGTCGGTGTAGCCGTGGCCGCAGGTGCACGGCACGATCAGGGTGAGCACGTCGACGGCGCCGTCGGCCTCGCTGATGCGCAGGGTGTGGTGCAGCCACAGCCCGCCGTCCAGCCAGGCCGTCGCGGCCGGCTCGAAGGCGAAGCCGGCGGAGTGCAGGGCGGGGTGGCCGGTCCAGTCCATGGCGTCCAGCACCGTGCCGAGCGTGTCCGGGTAGGCGTTGTACACGTAGTGCGCGGCGGCCGTGACGGCGTCTTCGCACTGTTCGTCCTCGGTCGGCTGGCCGATGCCCTCCGCCATGTCGAGCAGGTGCGCCACGGGCGAGTCGGCCGCGTATGGGCGGGGCGTCGCGGTGAGGGTGTCGTGCATGTCGAGTCCCTTCCAGCTGTGCCGGGCCGGGCTGTCCGGTCCTGCGCCCGCTCGCGCCTCGCCGTCGGGCGGCGGGGTGGGAGGGGACGCAGGACCGTCAGACCAGGACCGGCGGCCACGAGAAAGGAGGGCGAGGGCGACCAGGCTCAGGTCGACCGCGAGCCGCAGCTGGCGGTAGTTGCGCATGGCGATGGTGGACAGGACGCGGATGCGGGTGGGGCCTGCCGATCCGGCGGCGCGGTCGGGGAACGAGCACGAGTGATCTCCTTCTCGCGTTGGGGAACAGCGCCGCGCCCCGCCAGGGGTTTCTGGCGGGGCGCGGCTTGGATGATCAGCGGGGTTGATGCGGGGGTCAGTGCCTGGGTTGCTGAAGTCCGGTGCGGGTGGCAGGCGTTGCGTCCGAGCAGTCCGTGGGTCGTATACGCCGTCGTTGGTCATCGGAGGGCTGCGAGGGCGGCGGCGATGGCGGCAGCGAGCGTGAGGGTGGCGGTGAAGGCGATGGCGGCGCGGGTGAGGGCGGTGGGGTAGCTGGCGCCGTCTAGGCGGGCGAGCTTGGCTGCTCCGGCGGCGGCCAGGAGCGCGATGACGAGGATGAGGGCGATGGTGAGCAGGACGGTGGCGAGCACGGGTTCCTCCGCGGTATGGCCGGCCGGAGTGCCGACGGACATGAAGGTCGCGGTTTTGGTGTTCACCGGTGTTCGCTGTGGACGGTGTTGAACAATGCGGTGCAATGCTGAACACACCGCGGTGATGGGACGGCGGAGGGCACGACGCAGGGGGAGCGCGGGCATGACGCCTGAAGAGGCTGTGGCGCAGTTGCGTCAGCGAGTTGACCGGGCGAGGGTCGCGGCCGGCCTGACCAAGACTGCGTTAGCTGAACGCACTGCTCAGGGACGAGTGAAGGTCTCCCGCGGGACGGTGCAGCAGTTCTTTCGTGCTGACGGGCCGATGCCGAGCATGGACACGGTCACCGCGCTCGCGACGGTACTGAAACTCGATGTCCAGGATCTGCTCGATCTCCGTGATGTAGCTGCGGGAAGTGCGGACGTGGCGGATGAAGCAGTGCCGCCTGGACCCGCGCCCAAACCTGGCGGTGGACCGAGCAGCGTGCTCAGGGACGGTCCGGGGCCCGAGCCGCGGCTGGTCGGGCCGATCCCTCCGGCCGCGTTGGCTTTCCAGCACCGTGCAGAGGCCGACCAGTTGCGGGCAATGCTGGAGGACGGCGGGACCGCCGTCCTCGAGGGCCGGTCAGCGGGCAGGATCCCGGTAGCGGGTGCGCTGGTCGGCCTGGGAGGTGTCGGCAAGTCCCAGCTCGCCGCTGACTACGCCCGCACGGTGCTCGCCGACGGGACAGTGGATCTGGTGGTGTGGGTGACCGCCACCGAACGGCCAGCGATCATCGACCGCCTCGCGCAGGCTGGCCGTGAACTCTGCGCGAGTGGATTGGCAGATCCGGAGCAGGCCGCCCGCGCTTTCCTAGCGTGGCTCGCCCCGAAACGGTCGGCTGCACCACTGCGGTGGCTGGTAGTACTGGATGACCTCACCCTCCCCGGGGACATGAACGACCTGTGGCCGCCGGCCAGCCCCCAGGGACGCACCCTGGTCACCACCCGCCGCCAGGACGCAGCGCTCACCGGGCCCGGCCGAAACCGCCTCCAGGTCGGCCTGTTCACCCCCGGGCAGGCCATCGCCTATCTCTCCGAAGCCCTCGCCGCGTACGAACGGACCGCGCATGACGAGGACCTCGCAGCATTGGCCGCGGCCCTCGGCCACCTGCCGCTCGCCCTGTCACAGGCTGCCGCCTACCTCGCCGACACCGGCAGCACCATCAGCGCGTACCGGCAGGCCCTCGCCGACCGGGCGACCGCGCTGCACGACCTCGCCCCCGACCTGCTGCCCGACCAGCAATCACACACGGTCGCCGCCGCATGGGCACTGTCCATTGACCACGCCGACACCCTCAAGCCCGAAGGCCTCGCCCGCCCCCTCCTCCAGCTCGCCGCCTGCCTCGATCCGTACGGCATCCCGGCCACCGTCCTAACCAGCGGGCCCGCCCGCACCTACCTCGCACACCACCGCACTTCCCGGCCCGACAATCAGCCAGCTGAGAGCAGAACCAAGTCGGCAGCGGAGGTTGAACCGGTCTCGGCAGCGGAGGTGGAACGGGCGATCAGCGCACTGCGTCGGCTCAGCCTCCTTACCTACACCCCCGACACACCCGCGACCGCCGTACGCGTCCACCAACTTCTCCAGCACGCCGTCCGCGACACCCTCACCCCTGATCAAAGGTACGAAACCGCCCACGCCGCAGCTGACTCGCTGATCGACGCCTGGCCCGACATCGAACGCGACACCCAACTCGCCCAAGCCCTACGCGCCAACACCACCGCTCTCACAGCACAAACGGAAGCCGAACTGCACCGGCCCAACGCGCACAGGGTGCTGCACCGCTCAGGCCACAGCCTGGGCGAAGCAGGACAGGTCACCGCCGCCCGCGACCACTTCCAGTACCTCACCAAAACGACCCACCGTCACCTCGGCCCCGACCATCCCGACACCCTCACCACCCGAGGCAACCTCGCCACCTGGCAGGGACAGGCGGGAGACGCCGCCGGAGCGGCCAAAGCGTACGCCGACCTCCTAACACACATGATCCGGGTACTGGGTCCCGACCACCCCGCCACCCTCCCCACCCGAAGCAACCTCGCCAGTTGGAGGGGAGAGGCAGGAGACGCCGCCGGAGCCGCCGAAGCGTACGCCGACCTGCTCACCGATCTGATCCAGGCACTGGGCCCCGACCACCCCGCCACCCTCACCACCCGAAGCAACCTCGCCACCTGGCAGGGACAGGCAGGAGACGCCACCGGAGCCGCCGAAGCCTTTACCGACCTGCTCACCGATCGGATCCGGGTACTGGGCCCCGACCATCCCGACACCCTCATCACCCGAAGCAACCTCGCCAGTTGGAGGGGAGAGGCAGGAGACGCCGCCGGAGCCGCCGAAGCCTTTACCGACCTGCTCACCGATCGGATCCGGGTACTGGGCCCCGACCACCCCGACACCCTCATCACCCGAAGCAACCTCGCCACCTGGCAGGGACAGGCAGGAGACGCCACCGGAGCCGCCGAACCGTACGCAGGCCTCCTAACACACATGATCCGGGTACTAGGCCCCGACCATCCCGACACCCTCACCACCCGAAGCAACCTCGCCACCTGGCAGGGACAGGCAGGAGACGCCACCGGAGCCGCCGAAACGTACGCCGACCTCCTAACACACATGATCCGGGTACTAGGCCCGAACCACCCCGCCACCCTCACCACCCGAAGCAACCTCGCCAGTTGGAGGGGAGAAGCAGGAGACGCCACCGGAGCCGCCGAAGCCTTTACCGACCTGCTCACCGATCGGATCCGGGTACTGGGCCCCGACCACCCCGACACCCTCACCACCCGAAACAACCTCGCCACCTGGCAGGGACGGGCAGGGGACGTGAGCGGAGCTGCCGAAGCGTACGCCGACCTGCTCACCGATCGGATCCGGGTACTGGGCCCCGACCACCCCGACACTCTCACCACCCGAAACAACCTCGCCACCTGGCAGGGACGGGCAGGGGACGTGAGCGGAGCTGCCGAAGCGTACGCGCAACTCCTTGCTGCTCAGCAACGACTCAACGGCGAGGATCATCCCGATACATTCGCGGCCTGGGGCAGCTACGCATACTGGCGAGGTCAAGCAGGGGACACAGCAGAAGCCATCGCCGCAACCACACAACTGCTGGAGCGAATGACAGAGGCTCTAGGAGACGATCACCCGCACCTCCAGGTCCTACGGCACAACCTTGCCTATTTGCGCGATCACAGCTGACCTTCGAGTTAGGCGGCCAGCCGGTGCGCGGCCGCGGTGGTGATGTAGCTGGAGGGGGCGGCTGGGGTGCCGTCGTGGCATTCCAGGCAACTGCCGAGGGTTTTCAGCGGGATGCAGTGGAAGTAGCGGCGGCCGCAGAGGGGGCAGGTCTGCCGGGCGGCCATCGCCTTGTCGAGCGCGAGTTCTTTCGCGAGCGTCATCGGCAGCTTCGGTTTCGCCAGGTCGATCCTGTACAGCCAGGCGAAGCGCTGGCCGCCGCGGCATTCGATCCGCGCGACGGGATCCTGGCCGCCGGGACGCAGCCCCATCTCCCGCAGCTGCCTGCGGGTTGCCAGGTTCTGGTGTCCGGCCTGCTTCCACCTAAAGACTGGTAGGGAGCCGTCGCCGGGATCGTGCGGGTCGACGTCGACCAGGTCGACGCCTTCGTGCTGTGGGGCGCCCATCATCGCCACCAGGCACGGGGCAGCCGCCGGGGCCGGTGCGAGTAGCGGGGGCCGGGCCGGTGCGGGCGGGGCCTGCCGATCCGTCGTCGGGGAACGAGCACGAGCGATCTCCTCCAGCAGGTCGTGGACAGCACCGCGCCCCCGACAGAGACGGTGTGGCGGGGGGGAGGTGCGGGTTCGGCAAGGTCAGGCGGTGCCGAAGGCCGTGTGCGTGCTGTGCGGGCCGGGCGTGGTGGGGGCGGTGTGTCCCGGGGCGCGGGGTGTTCGGCTGCTGCGGCGCGGGTGCGTCGCCGATGTGGGTGCCGATGTAGTAGCCGGCTAGCAGGCCCAGGATGAGAAGCACCTTGTGCCGGTTGGCTCGCCACCAGGTGGGGGCCGGGGGCTCCGTGAGGATGCCTATGACGGTCGGGCCTTTCGCCAACGCACGATCTCCTTCTGTCTCGGGGAAACGGGGCGGCCGGGCAGCCTGTCCGGACTTCGCGCTCTCGCGGCTGTACGCGAGCAGGGCGAGGACCAGGCGGAACACCCGGAGATCGGCGCGTGGTGGGAGCCGGGGGCCCGTTGGGCCCCTACACGCTGCGGGCCCGCGCCCCGTGAAAGGGGTGCGGGCCCGCAGCGGCAGGATGGGATCTAGTCGGAGGGAAGTCGCTTGCCGGTGTCGCCGTCGTAGGCGACGCCGGTCGGGGACAGCCGGATTGTCCGGGACTGCGCCCGGGCGCCCTCCTTCCATGTCTTGCCGCCGACCGCGATGTTCACGGTGATGTCCGCGAGCGGGTCCTTGACCGGGAGCGAGAGCTCGGGGGTCTTGGGGTACCAGCGGTCATTGCCCCGCGTGGTGTAGGCGCTCTTGCCGGAGGCGTCGATGCGCAGGTACTTCGCGTTGCGGTCGAAGTAGGAGCGCAGTTCGATGACGACCCGCTCCCGGTCGCTGCTCCACTGGGCGATGAGATCGGTGCTGATGCCGTCGAGCTGGACGGTTGCCCCGGATCGGCCCTTGTAGGCGGCGGCTTTGGCCTGGCGTTCCTGCTGCTTCTCATTGTCGGCCGCGTACTGGTAGACGCCTGCGATCGTGATGCCCAGGGCGGCGATCGCGGCGACGTAGGGCCAGGTCCGCCGGCGCGGTTGCGGCTGCGGGGCGGCCTGGGGTTCGGGTGTGTACGGCTGGGGGCCGCGGTGCCATTGCGGGGACGTGCCGTCGTCGGTCTTCTCGAACCATGCAGCGTCGTCAGTGCCCATGCGGGCGACCGTAGCGCGCAGTTGCATGGCCTGTCCGGGCTCTCCACTGAGATCGGCTACCTGTGCCCGGGTCTCCAACCAGGCAAGCGTCTGGGCGGAGTTGAGGCCGTGGGTGGTGATGTCCTCCCGCTCGTAGAGAGCGGCGAGCTGGGAGGCTTCGTTGAACCGGTCTTCGAGCGCGGCCTGGAGGACGCGCTCGTGCCGGGTGAGGTCGCCGATGACGTTCGGAGGCAGGCTCTCCCAGTCCCAGGTGTCGTTGGCGGTGGTGAACGGGGCGTGCAGGTCCTCGGTCGGGTGGACGGCGCCGGTCTCTTCGCGGCTCGATGCCGTGACCGGTTCCGCCAGGGCGGTGGCGGCCTGTTCCACGGCCAGGTCCTGCTGCGCCAGTTCCTCGGTAGCGGCCTGTTGTGCTCGCCGGCGCCGCGACGACGTGTCGGTCAGTGTGATCTCGTCTTCGGTGAGGATCGTCTGGACGACGTCGATGTAGTCGGGGCCGACCTTCCACACTGCCTGGCCGGGTTCGAGGGTGGGGATGATGTCGATGAGCGACTGGGGGAGTCCCAGCAGGGCGCCGACGATCGCGGCTTCCTCCGGTCCGAGGCGTCCGACGTGGGCGATCTCGCACAGCTTGGCCAGGTCTTGCGCCTTGCCCTGTCCGAGGTCGGACAGGGTGTGCATCACCACGTCCAGACTCAGGGCGGCCTTGCGGCTGTTCTTCAGCAGGCGCTGGATGAGTTCGCTGGTGGCCGGGGACAGCAGGATTTGCCAGGCCTCTTCGAGGACCAGGTGGCGGTGCACGGCGGTGGACTGGGGCAGCCATACGTGTTCAGCCCAGCAGGAGATCGCGGCCATCAGGGAGGGGATCGCCGGGGAGTTGCGGTCCAGTCGGCTGAAGTCGAAGGTCAGGATGGGCAGGTCGGTTTCGGGGAGGCTGGCGTCCTGGCCGTCGAACAGGCCGGTCAGTGAGCCTTCGGTGTAGCGGGACAGGGCGATCGCCGGGCCCTCGCCCCACTCGGTCAGCTTGGCGGCCGGCCAGCGGCCGTCCTGCGGCGTCACCAGCGCGTCGACCAGCCCGTTGAGCGAGGTTGCCTTCGGGTGGGCGAGGGCGTGCTGGAGGGCGTGGGCGGCCTGGACGGTGAGGGCGCCCGGCTCGACGGCGGTGATCAGGGAGCGCACCAGCTGTTCGCGGACCTCGCGCGGGAACAGCTCGCTGCACGGGTTGAGGGTGAAGGAGCCGGCCTCGATGACTCGGCCCTCCAGCGAGCGGGCCAGCGGCGCCCACTCGCCGCTCGCGTCCTCGCCGAAGGAGTCGATGACGACGTACTGGTGGGCGTTGTCGAGGATCTCGCGGCGGGCCCTCGTCTTGGCCGTCGTGGACTTGCCGGAGCCGAGACCTCCCAGCGCGAGCGAGTTCGTGGAGGGGAGGATCGCGGCGTCGGTCAGGACGGGGGAGAGGTGGAAGGCGCGGCCGTCCAGCAGGGAGCGGCCGATCGGGATGCCGGGGAAGGTGGTGTTGGAGGCGATGAGGGGTGCGGTGATCGCGGCGTGGTTGGAGGGCAGGCGGATCACAGGATCGCCCCTTTCCGGGTGGATGCTCCGTGCGGGGTGGTCATCACGTGGGCGCGGTGCTGCTGGCCGGGCAGCCAGTCGAGGCGGATGCGGTGCCGGTCGGCGGCCAGGGATGCATGCCAGCGGGTGTCGGTGACGGCCTCGGGGCTGTCGCCCCACACCGTGAGGTAGCCGTCGAGGTCGACGAGGGTGGCGCCTTGCACGAGGGCACCGTGTCGGGTGCCGCTGGCGATGGCGTTGGCGTCCTGCTTGACCTTGTCGGCCGTAAACGCCTCGGAAGCCGCCTCCTGCCACTTCGCGGAGCGGCGCGACGCCGCCACGGGAAGCGGCCGGTACAGCACGGCGAAGGAGCGCTCTGCCTGGTCGTCGAGCAGGAGCTTGCCCATCAGGTCGCCGCCGGTCTCGTCCGGCCAGCCGGTGATGCGGGCGGTGGCCGCGTACCGGCCGTCCTCGAGGCCGACCCAGCCGGGGCCGCGGTCGACAACGACGGGCAGCGGTTCGGGGTCGAGGGGGGTGAGGGAGCCGAGGCGGGCGAACTCGCCCTCCAGCGTGGCCAGGATCCGGTCGGGCTGGCCGGCCAGTCCTTTGGGGACGTGCACGGAGAGGGTCTGGGTGTGGTCGGTGTACGCGCCGACCGCGGCGTGGTGGGTGACGTGCACTTGGACGCCCGCCTGGCGGGCCTGCCCGGCCGCGAACGTCAGTGCCTTGGAGAACGCGTCGTGGAAAGCGGTGCGCCGCGCATCGTCCTGCATGGTGCCGTGGCCCGGGTACAGGGCCCATGTCGCGGTGGCGCCGGGCTGGTTGGTCATGGAGGCGGGTGCGGTGCGCTCGCGCAGGTGCCGGTATCCGACGGTCGCCCACCGGGCCATCGAGCGCGGGCCGGGGGCGAGGTTGAGCGCGGCCGCGGCGGCGCCGACCGCGCCGAACGCCCACACGGGGGGCGGGGAGATCATCGCGGACGCGAGGACGGCGCTTCCGACACCGGCGTTCACCCGTGTCAGCAGAGTCTCCGCCGGGCTCAGTCCGCGCTGGAGGGCGGGGATGCGGTAGCCGGGTGTCAGGGAGTACATCGGAACAACCTCCGGAAGTCTGGGGGTGAGCCGAGCCGGGCCCGGCCCCTCCCTAGCGATGCAGGGGGGAGGGGCCGGGCCCGGCTGGACTCGTTACGGGGTGGGCCGTCGCCGACGGGGCGCTGGCGGCGGGGAAGTGGCTGGGGTCTGGCCGCCGTTGGCGTCCGGGTTGCGCTGCTGTCGGCCGGGGAGGTTGTAGGCGGCGCGCACTCGACTGCGGCGGTCGGCGTCCCGGTTCGCCTCGCTGACGGCGGACTGGGTGGTCAGCCGTCCCGGCCGCCGCTGCTGCCTCACGCCATACGCGGCGAGCAGGACCCCGCGGTCCTGGTGCGCGGCCCGGCCTGGGGTGTCGATGATGCGGCGCGGCCGGCGGGCGTTCTCCCGCTCGTAGATGTCCGGGGCACCGGCCCGGACGACCGCGTGGGCCAGCCGGTTGTCGGTGCGCCGTTCCACAAACGTCCGGGCTCCGCGCGCGATCCGGGGTCCGAAGTAGGGGATCCCGTGGAAGATCATGCGCAGCATCAGGGCGTCCGCGGCGAGCAGGAGGACGGTGTCGACCACGAGGGAGCCGTGGGCGAGGGCGACGAACGGGGAGACCAGGAGCAGGGCGAACGGGCAGAGCATGAGCCCGAGCAGGCGCATCGCCCACGTCTTCACGGCCGTCGTGTCGCCCCCTCGGGCCAGCGAAGCCAGCACGAGGGGAGCCATGCACACGAACGCGAGGATGCCGAGGTTGCGGGTGAGGAAGACCAGCCCGGCGGGGGCGAGCGCGACCACCAGGGCGGAGATCAGCAGGAGCCGTGTCAGCGGCACGTTGGTGTCCGCGCCGTTCTGGATGTCTTCCACGATGACCTTGAACAGGGTCGACTCGTTGCTGTTGAACGCGGCCGTGAACGCTGCGCTCACGGCCTTGTTCAGCATCATTACCGCCCCCGGGACCGCCGCCATACCGGCGACGGCCGCCAGGGTCCAGCCGGTCGACGTGCCCATCTGGCGCAGGCGCGGTGCGCCCTGCCAGGCGGTCAGGCCGCATACGACGATCACGCACACGAAGATGGCGACGGCCAGGTGCTGACCGAGCCACAGGAACGGCTCGTACAGGGCACTGTCCGCGCTCTTCGGCGCCCACGCGTCCTTCGGCGCGACCAACGCGTTGATCTTCTTTAGGAGGCTCTCCGCGGTCTTTTGGACGTTGTCGGCGGCCCCGTCGGTGAGGCTGGTGCCCCCGCCGGTGCCGCCGCTGGAGGGGAGGTTGTGATCCTCCTCGCAGAGCTTTCGCACCGGTTGAGTGAGGTAGCGGCAAGGATTGTCTTTGTTGCCCTCCGATTCGCAGATCTCCAAGGCCTGGCCGGTGAGCAGACTGCAGTTGTCGTTCTTGCCCGCCATGCCGGATCAGCCCTTGGCCTGGGTGACGGTGGAGAAGAGGGTGTCGCCGTAGAGGGCGAGGACGACCGCGACGAACAGCGTGCCGATCGCCATCGACCCCTTCCTGAGGGCGCCCTTCGGGTCGCCGGACAGCTGCAGCAGCATGCGCAGCGCGATGACCACGATGACGGCGGCGATGCCCTTGGTGACCAGGCCGCCGCCGGTCAGGCCGATGGTGTCGAAGAAGTCCTTGAAGCCGGTGGACATGTCGATCGGCTTGGCGAGGAAGAGGGACTTGTTCATGGGTCAGATCTCCTTGTGGTGCTGCGGGGTGGGGCGGGCGAGGGCGTACAGGTCGGTCAGCGCGTTGAGGGAGTCGAGGCGGACCGTGGTGCCGGGGCGGGGGGCGTTGAGCATGTAGCCGCCGCCGACGTAAATGCCGACGTGGTGAATTCCCGCGGCGGTCTTTCCGTAGAAGACGAGATCGCCGGTGCGGACGTCTTCCGGCTTTACCGGCTCGGAGGCCGCGTACTGCTGGGCTGCTGTGCGGGGCAGGGAGATCCCGGCCTTCGCGTAGGCGTAGAGGGTGAGCCCGGAGCAGTCGAATCCGGTGATGTTCGCCCCGGACTTGCCGTTGGGTGAGCAGCAGATTCCGGTGCTGGGACCGCTGGCGTTTCCGCCGCCCCACGAATAGGGCTTGCCGAGCATCGCGTAGGCCGCGTTGACGGCCATGGCGGCCTGCTGCACCGTCGATGTCGTCCCGCCGGACGGCTGGGCGGCGAGCGCCTGAATCGATTTGACGTAATTCTGGGTCTCTTTGTACGGGGGTATTCCCCCGTATTTGCGGACGGCGCCGCTTCCGGCGTTGTAGGCGGCCAGCATGTTGGACTGCTGGTCTCCCGGAACGCTCTTGACGTCCTTGGCGATGGAGCAGAGGTACTTGGCTGCCGAGGGGATCGCGTCAGCGGGATCCATGACGTCGCGTTTTCCGTCGCCGTTGCCGTCGATTCCGTGGGCTTCCCACGTGGACGGCATGAACTGCGCGATGCCCTCCGCACCGACCGAAGATCTTGCCTTCGGATTGAAATTGGATTCCTGGGTGAGGAGCGCGGCGAGCAGGTTCGGCGTGACCGCCGGGCAGGTGTTTCCGGCGGCCTGGATCAGGGATTTGTACTGGCTGGGCACGGACAGGCTGAGCAGCGTTGAGGCGGGGTCGTCGCCGACCGCTTGCAGGCAAGCGGCCGCGGCAACGAGCACGGTGGCGCCCACGCCGGCGGTAACGGCTGTAGAGGCACGCAAGGGGCCTCCTCCCTCCTTCCGGGGTGTTGTGATCGTTTTCGCTGATCAGGACCGTCACCCGGCACCGTCAGAGCACCGTCAGGCCACCGCCACCCAGAGGGTGCTGACCGTCACCCGGGCAGGCCGGGTGACGGTGTTGTGGCGGTGACCTGGCGGTCTGTTCGGCGGTGCCGGGTGACGGTCACGAATCGGACAGAGCGGCGGCCGTGAGATCGGTCAGGCGGTAGCCCCGCACGCCCTTTGAGCTCCGGTCTGCGGAAACCCCGAGAAGACGGCTCAGCTGCTTTCCGCGTTCAGCAGGATCGCTTTCCGTGATCCCGAGAGCCGGAGCGAGATCAGCCGTGGGCATGAACTCGGCACCCGCATTCCGCATCAGCTCGATTGCCTGCTTGATCGGAGACGGAGGACCTGTGTCGATCACCTTCTGCTGACGGTCATACACCTCGTCGACGATCTCCCACATGAACTCATCCGCGAAGTTGAAGCCTCGGATGAGAGTGGACACCCCGTGAGCAAACAGCACGCCTTGTCCCTTGATGTCCGGGTCCAGGAGTGCCGGATTGATCGGGGCGATCGTGTCGAAGTACGTGTCACCGAGGGCGACCTTTGCGGTTCCTTCCGATGCCACGTAGAGGCACAGTCGGTAAAGGAACTGGTCCCTCACCATGACAGGAATCGCATTCTGTGACGGACGCTGCGTCAGCATCACCACGGAGATCCCGGACTCCAGGCACTTGGAGACCAGCGACCGCGACTTTTCAGCGATCCGTCCGGCGTTATCCTTGCCGGCGTTGGTTCCGTCGTGGGCGAAGAAGTCTGCCGCTTCATCAACGATGAAGAACACCGGCTTGAACTGGGGTTCGGGCTGACGGTTCCTTTTCGCCTCCTGGAGGCGCTCATACCTCCGGTCCGCACGGGTGTTCAGCGTGTCGACCATGTCCTCGTACACGTCCGGATCATCGGACGCCTCGTACCGGACGGCGACTTTCTCGAATTGCGTCAGCCCGCAGAACTTCCCGTCGAGCAGATACAGGTCGAACTCGCCGTACGCGATCAGCAGACAGGTGATCAACCCGTTGATCAGGGTGGTCTTGCCGGTCTGCGTCATGCCCGCGACCAGCAGCGATGCCTTGTTGAAGGTCCTCGCGCCCGTCAGCTGACCGGTGACGTCGTGACCGAAGGGAACCCCGGCAAACGACTCGATCTCATGCCGGGCGGGCACGATGAACGGGCGGGTGAACGGCGGCTCGTCGAGCACCAGCAGGCGTACCCGGCGCTCGTTGTCCCGGCTGCGCTCCATCTTGGTGTGCAGCCTGGTCTTGCCGAACATGCCGGCCACTTCTCCCAGACGTCGCTCGACGTGCGCGTACGTCTTCCCCTCGGGAACGAGGAAGTCGTAGAAGGTGCCGACGCCGGGCAGCGGCTCGATGCGGACCTCATCGTCCCGGACGATCTCGTCTTTGCTGATCGCTCCGGCCTTGATGAGGGCCGCGGTCAGCTGGGGGTGCGCCACGGCGGCCTGTGCGGCGGCCTGGTCGCCCCCGATCACCGCGGTGGCGGGCGCCGCCTCCTGATTCAAAGCAGCCGCGGGCTTCAACTCGCTCGCCAGCCACCGCTTCAGACGGGTACGCAGCTGCCAGGCCGCATAGGCCAGGCCGACCAGCACTCCGGCGGTCAGCAGGACGGTGGCTGGCCACGACAGACCGAGCTTGTCCTTGATGGCCGCGAGGACACCGAACACGATGGCCAGGACGCCGATCGCGCCCGCCGCCTGCCCGTAGGTGTCCTCGCTGACCTGGGATTTCTGGGCTTTTCTGGTTCCCACATCCCCTCCTTTCGTGATCGCAGGCATGCGGGGCTGTCGGGGTGGTGCGGTGCGCGCCGGGGTCTGCTCGCCGGGTCTGCGGCTGTGCCGCTCGCCGGGTCTGCTGGCCGGGTCTGCACCGCGCTCGACTGCGGTGTTTTGGGTTCCGGCAGTCGCAGCAAGGGCCAGCCCGCATTGGCGGGCTGGCCCTCACTGGTGGTGCCGGACGCGCTGGTCAGGCGTCCGCGTCTTCCTCTTCCTCGCTCTCGCTGGGGTCGCCTTCCTCCTTCGAGAGCAGTGCGCCCCATGCGCGGCGAACCCGCTCCTCGCTGCCGACGAAGCCGGCCTTGCGGTAGGCCTCACCGGCCTTGCGGTAGGACGGGGGCGGGTCCTCGCGGTAGCGCAGGTGCCGCAGCACGACGTCGAGCTGAGCGTCGGTCAGCGGCTCGCCGGGCTGCGGGGTCGGCACGCCCGCGACGGTCGCGAGCTGCGCGAGCGTGACGGCGTCACGGTCCTCGTCACGCCTACCGTGACGGTCACCGTCACGGCCGTCACCGGAATCGCTGTGACCTGCGTGACGGCCACGGGCGTCCGTGCCGGTGGTGTCACGGCCACCAGGCAGTGCCGGGTGATCCTCGCCAGGGGCGTCACGGTCGGCCGTGACGGGCAGGGCGGGCGCGGTGGGCGTCCATGTGCCGAGCTCGGGCAGCCGGATCGCTGCGACGGTGGTGGGCAGCGGCTTGTCCGCGACGGTCTTCGCGGTGGACACGGCCTGGGTGTGCAGGTCCTCGGTCATCTCCTGCTGGATCTTGAGCTGGGACTTGCGGTAGGCGGTCTCCGCTTCGGCGACCCGCTCCTCCAGCGTGGTGGCCAACTCGAGCAGTTCGATCCGGTCGGCTGCCTCCGCCTCCATTTCCTCCAGGCGGTCGGCGACCTGCTGGCGCTTGGCGTCGATGCGCTCGCGGGTGGTGGGGGACACCCGGCGTCCCAGCGAGGGCAGCGCGATCCACCAGGCGCCCTTGGTCGCGACGATCGCGACCGGGGTGAGGATCACGGCCAGGCTGAACTCGCCGTGTCCGGTGAGGATCAGGTCGGTGGTGGGGATGGCGGCGTTGATGGCCGTGAGGGCGAGGCCGGCGTACTGGACGCGGCGGGCGCGGGCCCGGTTGTTGCCGGAGAGGATCTCCGTGGCCTGCATGACGACCCACAGGGCGTCCAGGGCCCCCACGGTCGGCACCGCCCAGCTGCCGAACTTCGGCTGGAGGATCTGGTAGCTGACGTACATCGACAGGATGGCCACCCCGAGGGTGACGATCCCCAGGACGGTGATCACCATCCCGCGCTGGGACGGCGTCCGCTTCCACCATCGGTTTTGCGAGTTCTTCGCGGTCACGGTCGTTGTCCTTTCTCTCAGACGGTGGCCGTGCCGGACAGGCGGCCGACCTTGGTGATGTGGTTGTCCTGCTGCTCGATGAGGCGGCGCACCCGCTCCGTGAGCGGGACGCCGGTGTCGTACTGGCTGAAAAAGCCGCTGCCGTAGTCCTCGGCTGAAGCGATGTGCCAGTCCTTGGCCTCGGGGTAGCCGTCACGGGCGAATGCGGCGTCGTGACCGAGGTCGGCGTAGAGGTGCTTGCGGTGGACCACCGCGATATCCAGGGCCCGTTCGTCGAACGCGACGGCGGCCGCGCGGGTGCGGTCTTGGGCGTCGACCAGGCGGGAGAGCGCGGCCGGCCATACCCGGGCGGCGTCGGGGGTGCGCAGGTAGGAGTACGCCGACTCCAGCGCTTTGGCCTCCCGCTCGTAGGTCTTCCACCGGTCCGGGGCGTCCGCGACGACCTGCTTCAGGTCCGCGACGTAGGCCGCGTCCCGCCATTCGTCACCCGCCTGTTCCAGCAGGTCGGACATGACGCGGTCGGCCATCTCCCGGATCCGGAACTCGCGCGGGTCGTCCTCCTCTGCCACGAAGCGCAGCGCGGGGTCGTCGTAGAACGACCGGGGCCTGGTCGGGCACTCTTCGCGGCCGGTGAACGGGACCAACTCGAACCGCAGCCTGTTGTACGCAGTCGGCTCGATCTTCCGCAGGTACGGCGGCAGGTGCGGCTGGAGACGAGCGAAAGCCTCGCTGACCTCGTCGGCCGGGACGGTGATCGTGCGACCGCGAGACATGGCGGCTCCTTCGCGGGGTTCGGCGGGCTCGCTTGTGCTCTGCTGCGGCAGGGCGGCCGGCGCGGGGTGCGGCAGCCCGGAGTCGTCCAGGCGGGCGCGTAACGGAATGAGTGGGGACACGAAAGTCCTCCGTGATCAGACGGAACGAGGGTGTGGCGGAGCGGCTGCGCGGCTCCCCTGGACACCGCCCGGACCGGCGCCGGCAGGGCGGGCCGGGCCTGGCGGGTCAGGCCCGACAGACGGTGCACTCACACGAGGGCGAGCACGGGGGTGGGCCGGTGCGGGGCGATGGCGCGGCCGTCGGGCAGCAGATCGCCGGTGTCGTCGAAGAGCAGGACGCCGTTGCACAGCAACGACCAGCCCTGTTCCGGGTGGGCGGCCACCACCAGGGCGGCTTCCGCGTCCGCGCTGTCGGCGGTCGGGCAGGCCGGGGTGTGCTGGCACAGGGAGCGCGGCTGACGGCAGGTCGACGTATGCATCAAGAACCTCCAGGCGGGTGAGAAGCGGGGTGCGCGGCTGCGCGGCTCCCCTGGACACCGCCCGGACCGGCCGCCGACGGGGGGCGGGGCCGGGCCGGGCGGGTCAGGCAGCCGACAGAGGTGGCGATGTCGGGCTGGGGTGATGGCTCATCGGTGGCCGTTGGCCTGACAGGCTCCGCAGACGCCGCCGGGCCAGTTGTCGAACCAGCCGGAGCAGACGCTGCATTGGCCGCCGTTGCAGCACAGGTGGTGGCGTAACCGTGCGAGGCCGCGCCTCATGCGAAGGCCTCCATGCGGCGCACGGTGTCGGCCTCGCGCACCAGGTAGTCCGAGTCGGTCCACACGGAACCGATCACGAACGGCTCGCTCCCGGCGCGGGTGACGTCCTTGACGATCAGCGCCCACTGCGCGCAGCGCCGGTTGAGCAGGCCGCGAGCCCTGGCCGGATCGCGGGTGACGGCGATGACCTCGAACGCGCCGTCGCTGTTCTGGTAGATCGCCCCCACCCCGCGCGGCCCGATCTGGTCGTCGACGACGCGGCGCAGCGCCTCGGTCGTCGCCGGGTCGGGCAGCACGGCGTGTGCCTGCGGGTGAGGGCGGCCGCCGGACGGGCTGGCCTGACGGCCGTCCCGCTCGTGCGGGGCCGGACGGATCGGCAGCTGAGGCTTGGTGTCCAGGGCAGGCTGAAGTGTCATGATGCTGGGCATGCAGGTCGTTCCTTTCACCGGTTGACCTGCGACAAGAACCCCCAGGGCCGCAATCCCTGGGGGTTCGTCGCGTGCGTGGCCCCGCCGGAACCGGCGGGAAGTGCGTCCTGCGCACTCCGCCGGCTACCAGCCCCGCAGTGATGCGGGCCGGTCGACGACGGGCAGCGCAGGCTGCGGGTGCCGGAAAGTGAAGAGGAGCGGGCGGTCAGTTCCGCGACTGCACGTCCTGTCGGCGCTGGCGGTTGGCCGCAGGCCGTACGACGAAGCCGTCGCGGGTGAGCTGGACCGTCTCCACCTGGCGCGTTGTGCGGTACAGATCCGGGCGAGTGCTGCGCATTCGGTCGTGGGCGATCCCGGAGATCCGGGCGCCAAGTTGGCGGCCCGTCTCGCAGGGGTTGTTCACCTGGCACGGCGAGCAGGTGGTGCGGTGCTGTTGAAGTGCCGTACGCAGCTGCGCGTACAGGGCGGGGACTTCGGTCTGGGCAATGCGGCGGATCCGCTGACGCATCTCGATCGCGGTGGCGCAGTGTCCGGAGCGGCACTGGGCACAGTCGTCCTGGATGTGCTCTGCAAGGAGCTCTCGCGGCCCGCGGGTGGCGGGAGTGATTTGGCCCGTGGCGGGCGTGGCCTGGGGGCGCGGCTTGCGGATCGGGCGGGTGGTGCGGCGTCCGGAAGCCGTGCTCTCTGCGGCGAGGAGTCGCTGGGACCACTGCTCGGGGGTGAGGTCGATCTCGATGCGCTGCCCGCTGCCGTCGCAGCGGCGGCCGTTCGCCGGCCGGGCCGTGCTGGTGTCGTCCAGGTAGCGGCGGCCTTCGGGCTTCGGCTGGTCAACTCCGTCGCGGTGCGGGCGGATCATCGAGCGGGTCAGGCGGCGCCAGGTGTTGCAGTTCGGGCAGACCACCGCGCGGGGCTCGCCCTCACGGAGGTTGAGGTTTTCGGGGCGGATCGTGCTCGCCTTGATGGCGGGACGGCCGTTGTGACGCATGCGTTCTCCCTGGTTGCGATTGCGCTCTCCTTCGGCCAGGAGTCGGGCGGGGCCCGGGTCCTGGCTGGCGGGCAGCGCAATAGCTGCGGGTGGCGCACCTGGCTGTGCTCCGAGGGACCGCGTCGTACTCGTCACCCCGGCCGCGCCTGAAAGCGGCGGTCAACCAGACGTATGGAGTTGATCGGTAGGCGCCGTGAGCCTGGAAGGCCCTTACGGCGTTACCGACTTACTTAGCTTGGTTGATACAGTGCATGAACCACCCATGCTGTGTCAACTAAGCTGGTGAACCTATCTAGATTGGTGAGGGAGCTCTACGATGTGGCTCATGACGGCCGAGGACTTGCAGCCCTACCAACGCATCACGCAGGACGTGAAAGACCAGGTCAGACTTGGCCGCCTGCAAGGCAACGACAAGTTGCCCAGCACCCGAGAACTCGCGGACCACTACGGCGTTGCCCCGGGAACGGTGCAGCGCGCGCTCGCACAGCTCCGCACCGAGGGCGTCATTTACTCCCACCAGGGGCGCGGATCCTTCATTCGCGAGTCGGCCATCGACGCCGTTGCCGATCCGACCTCCCAAGCGATCAAGCGCCTGGAGGAGCAGGTTGCCGAGTTGATTGAGCGGCTGGATCGGCTTGAAGCCGGCGACGGCAAGAGCAGCTGACTGGGTGTCGCAAAGGGGGGTGGACTGGGTTGCATCAAACACGACGCTCACCGATCCCTCCTGTTGGAGGACGTCAGCAGGGCCTTCACGACCAGTCCAGTCAGGCTGGTGTTGGCCACGGTGATGGCGATGTCGCGAATGACTATCAACAGCACCGATATGACCAGGCCAGCCGTCAAGATCGCGGCAAGTCGTATCACCACTGCGCCAGGTCGGCCACGAGACCGGGCCCCTATGACCGGTCTCGTGCGGGGGTAGCCATGTGTCGGCGTCGCCCCTGTGAGCGTGAAGTCGACGTGGCGACCATGTGCGTCAGCGACGGTGTGCGTCGTGCTGTGGGCATGCCGATTCGAGGTCATCTCGCCCTCCTGGAGTGGCAGTTGGGAACTCCGGCTGGTGGAGTCGCCATTACAGGTGTAGGCGTGATCTTCAGCAGCTTCTACGGTTGGCCTGTATCCGTCCGGCGGATACAGGGACTTGGATACATGGAGGGGGCCCGGAATGGGGCAGAGGCCGAATGTGCTGACGCCGGATCAGTCGCCCCAGCATCGCCTTGGCTACATGATTCGGGAACTGCGCGAGGCGCGCGGCATGTCCATGCGAGACCTCGCCGCCAAGACGTTCGTTTCGCACTCCAAGGTGCAGCGATGGGAGAACGGCGACCGGCCGCCAAAGGAGCGGAGCGAAGTTGAGCTCATCGACCAGGCGGTTGGTGCCGGCGGGTTCCTGATCGAGCTGTGGCAGGAGATCGACCGAGGCGTCACCGGGGCCGGGCATGTATCCGATCCGGTGCTCCATGTATCCGATACATCGTCAGACCTGGCCATGGCCCTGTCCCAGGCGGCAGCGTCGAACGGTGAGGGGATCTTCGTCCCCCGACGTCTCGACGATGGAACGGTGGTGCTCGTGGCACTCGATCGACGCGCGCTGTTGCGCGCCGGTGTGGGGATCGGCGCGGCAGCGATGGCTGGTCTTCCCGCGCCGACGGCCGCGGTGGTCAGTCCGGCAGAAGATCCCTTCGGGTTCGCGAGTACTGCCTCCGAGAGCTGGTCGGGACTTCGGCTGTCCCGGCCTGTCCCAGACTTCGGGGTCGACTGGCAGGCGCTGCTGCCGGGAGGCCGTTCCATGCTCGGTTCCCAGCTCTCCCTCCAGGTCCACCCCGCGCGCATCGAGGGGAGCCGTGTGGTCGTGTCAATCCCTGACCACCGGCGCGCGGAGGAGTTCCTGTCCCGGCCACACCGAAGCCTTCTGGTCGGGGCAGTCAGTAGCGAGGGCGCCTCTACGTTTTACGCCCTTGACGGGCGCGCGGCCCGCGGCAAGCTTGCGCGGAACGGCGGCGTGTACGAGGTCGCTGCGCCCGCCGCGTACGAGCTGGACGATCTCACCTACGGCATCCTGTGGGCCGTCAGTAACTACGACGACGCTCTTCAGGCTGATGACCAGGCGCTTTCCGAGACGCGCAGTGATCTCAAGGCGTATGAGCGGCTGTCCTCCTCCGCGGTCAGCCGGGAGGCCGCGCCCGGGCTGAACGGGGTGGCCCACATGTGGCTGGGCTCGGACTTCTGCGCGCGCCACATCCTGAAGGCGTTGCCGGAGCTCCCGGAGCTGCCAGCGTTCTGGACGCGGGAACAGCGAGGTGAGGAGGCCAGCGCGTGGCTGATCTTCGATCACAAGTACCCGTATCTACGGGAGACCACGAAGGTGCTGGGCGGCGCGAGCACCCGGGCATTCTGCATCCCGGAGGAGGTCGTCCGTTCGTCTCCGAGGTACGAGCGGATCCTGCTGTTCCTGGCCGTGGCGCTGATGGAGTCGCTCGGGATCCACGCGCAGTTCACGTCCGACCCCGCGTACGAGTCCGTTGAGGGGTTCGTGGTCGCACCCGACAAGGAAGCTGTGATCGCGAACTGGGTCCGAGGTGATGGCATGTGGCACGTCGACGTGACCGCCCGGTCCTCGGTCGTCCGCGAGTTCACGATCGCGGCGCGCGACGTCGACGCGGACTCACTCACCGCAGCGCCGACGGCTGCCGGGCGGCTGCGTGCTCTGGCGCAGTACCTCGATCTGCCGTGGTCCTGGTTGATCCAGCGGTGCGGCCAACTCGCCCGATACGGATCATCCGGGCTGATCCAGTCCCGCAGCCGACTGGTCTCATCAGCTGGCATCGACGCCGCGTGCGCGTACGTGGCCTCTCTTCCCGCCGATCACTGATCCCGCACCATCTGCCTGTCCACGAAGGGGAAAGAGGCCATGGCCGACACCGTCCGGCACGTCGCAGTGATCTCACTCGGCGGCACCATCGCGATGACCGCACAGACCGACGGCGGCGCGACGCCGACGTTGTCGGCCGACGACCTCATCGCGGCCGTACCGGGTCTTGCCGACACCGGCATCCACGTCCAGGTGCACGACTTCCGCCGCCTACCCGGCGCCTCGCTGTCCTTCTCCGACCTGTTCGAGCTCGCCGCGACGATCGAGACGCTTACGGTCGACGGCGTGGTCGTCACCCAGGGGACGGACACGATCGAGGAGACCGCGTACCTGCTGGACCTAGTCACCACAGGCGACAGGCCGATCGTGGTCACCGGCGCCATGCGCAACGCAAGCATGGCGGGAGCGGACGGCCCCGCGAACGTGCTGGCCGCGATCCGCACCGCGGCCAGCACGGAAGCCCGGGGCACGGGCTGTGTAGTGGTGTTCGGGGAGGAGATCCACGCTGCCCGCTGGATCCGCAAGACCCACGCCACGAGCCCGACCGCCTTCACCTCGTACCCCGGGCCAATCGGCTACGTCGCGGAAGACCGCGTACGGATCCTCGCCCGCCCCGATACAGCCCCGACGATCGCTCCCCAGGACATCGCCGCTCCCACCGTCCGCACCACCATCTTCACGGTCGGGATCGGAGACGACGGGACGCTCCTCCAGGCCCTCGGGGACCACGTCGACGGCCTGGTCGTCGCCGCGTTCGGGGCCGGCCACGTGCCGATGGCCTGCGTGGACGCCCTCACCGATCTCGCCAAGCGCATGCCGGTCATCCTGGCCACCCGCACCGGATCCGGTCCTGTGCTCCGGCAGACCTACGGTTTCCCCGGCTCCGAGTCGGACCTGCTCGCTCGCGGCCTGATCTCCGGCAGCACTCTCGACCCGGTCAAGGCACGCATCCTGCTGCACCTGCTCCTGATGACAGGCGCTGACAAGGACCAGATCCTCCAGCTCTTCAGCACCCTCTCCTAACCGCCTCAACAGCCCCGGGACCCCCACTTTGCGCAGCTACGAACTGACCACCGGCCGCACCTTCGGCGTCACCTTCGACCACGGCGACGACTTCTTTCCCACGCTCGCCGACTTCTGCCGCCAGAACGGCGTGCGGCACGGCTACATCCCCATGTTCATCGCAGGCTTCGCCGAAGCGGAGATCGTCGGCGCCTGCGAGAAGCTGGAGAACCCCGAAGCCCCCGTGTGGAGCAAGGTCCATCTGACCGGGGTGGAAGCAATGGGCTGCGGAACGCTCGCGTACGACGCTGAGACCGACACAGTCCTGCCGCACATCCACACCTCGTTGGGGGAGAAGGCGCGATCAGCCACCGGGCACACGAGCCACCTGCTCAGCGCCCAAGTGCAGTTCCTTGTCGAGATGCTCGTAGTGGAAGTCACGTCGCCAGTGATGACCCGGCCCAACAACCCCGATCTCTACGACGTTCCCTTGCTGACCTTCGGCACGTGAGAGAAGCGTGTGAATGCCCCGCGCCCTGGCCACTGTTCCTCGGATTGAGTCCGTTCCATCGAACGAAACGCCGCCAACCGCACTGTTTACAGCGGAGAGTTATGTATAGTTTCGGTTCACGTGAGGGGAGGGGGAGCAGTGTCTGAACTACTCGATGCGGTCGATGCTCTGCTCGCGCGACCAGATGTCTTGCCGCCACCAACTGTGCGGGCGAATCTCCGCAAAGCCGCGGACCTGACGCAGGATGAGGTGGCTGAGGTTTTCGGGGTAACCCGCGTCGCGTTCCACCGATGGGAGACCGGCCAGGCAAAGCCCCATCGGCGACGCCTGCACGCCTACGCCCACCTACTGAAGGGTTGGGCCGAGAAATACCCGGAGGCGGCGACAGCGGCTGAGACACCCGTGCGAGAGGCAGGCTGAGGAGAATGACGCTCGCCCGATCCCCGTAAATGCGAAGCGGCCCCTGTCGCCACAACAGGAGCCGCTTCCAAGTCCGACTCATCCGAGCTACCAACTCTGAGTCGTGTTCCGGTGAGGTGACCTCGCCGGGGGTGATGCCCGTGAGCCCTAGAGCCCGCGTGGTCACCTATACCCAGAGTATGCGCTACAGATTGCGCAACGCCACTACTCCGGGATCCTGCTAGGTCACACCTGCTGGTCGCGGCTCCCCTACCTGGGGAGATGACCCAGTTGCACCGCCCGTTCCACCGTCCGCCAAGGCCGCGGACCACAGATCTTGCCGGTGTGTCCGGCGCACTCGCGCATCCGGCAGCGCCCGCGGAGAGGCTCCGCAGCTCTTGCCCGTCTGCTGAGGCGCCCGGGCCCGCTGCCTCGTCTTGCCGCAGCGTCGCTTCGCGAACCGCCCAGGCCACTGCTGCCCTCAGGGTGCGGGAGGTGGCGCGGTGATCCAGCACATGAACCTGGTCTTCCAGGCCGACGGGCTGAGCGTGGGTGAGGGCGCGTTTTTGCTGGCGTGCTGCAACCACACCGACGCCAAGGGCTACGTGATCGCGTCCATGCAGCAGTTGGCAGACGAATCCCACATGAAGATGACGGCCGCGAAGTCGAACAAGCAGCGGCTGATCCAGCGCGGCCTGCTGGCGTCGAGCGAGCGGTACAGCCCGAAGAACGGAGCGCGGATCGCGGACCTGTACCGGGTGAACCTGGACCTGCTGGCAAGCATGAAGCGTGCACGCACCGACTATGGGCCGACCCTCGTGGAGGAGCTGACCTTCAACGTGCCGAAGGAAACTACCAGGTCACACCCCCCGTCGGATTCCGACCCCCCTCAGGGTCGGATCCCGACCCACCCCCGTCGGATCCCGACCCACCCCCCGTCGGAATCCGACGGGGGTGCAGGGCCGGATTCCGACCCCCTTCTCCTTCCTTCTACTACTCCCTCTTCTCTCTCTCCTGTCGCAGGGGACGCTGACGGTTCAGTGGATGTCCCTCCGGACGGAGAGAGAGAGGATGAGGCTTCGCCCGAGGGACAGAACCCCTCCGGTGCTGAGCTGCCGCAGCAGCGGGAGCGGACAGGCCAGAAGGCAGCAGGGGAACGGGTCGTGGCGGCGTATGCAGAAGCACTCGGGCGACCGGTGCTGAACGGCACCCGGGCCAAGCTGGAGCGCCAGGCCGTTGAGCTGCTAGCCCAGGGTTTGCCAGAGGCGTGGCTGTGTGACCGGGCTCGGGAGATGGCTCCGCGCGGCTGGTCCAACCTTGCCCAGCACGCTGAGCGGTGCACTGCACCGCTCCCGTCCGAGGTTTCGAGCCGGAGTCGCCCTGGCTTGCCCGAGTGGTGCGGGAAGTGCGGGCAGGGCACGCCGGCAGCGCGCCTCAATCCGCGGTTTCGGACCCTCGGAGAGCTGGGCTCAGGAGAGAAGTGCCCCCGCTGCCATCCGGACCTTGCAACTCTCGCGGGTGCGTAGAACGTGCTGTGCGCCCCGTGTAGGCCCGGGCAGGTATCCAGCGGGGACCTGGCCTCCTTCGCTGCAAGATCTGCCCCCAGCGGCCAATACAGGCGATCAAGGAAGGTGCGATGTCTCAGCCGATGCCGAACCCCCTCGCCGCGTCCGGTTCAGACGTCGCGGCCCCGGTACGGGGTGCGGAAGACCAGCAGAGCCCAAAAGCGGGGCTCGGGATCGAAATGAGGGTAGTGCGACGTCGGGAGAGCGCCGCCGTACGTGCTCACGCTGTCCAGTCGCCACCCATGCACTTCGACGCCCTCGACCGCAGCCGCCAGTAGCTGCTCCGGCGCCTGGTGCGGGGCGTAGGGGTGGTTCAGCGGCACGCTCACGGAGAACACCTTCGCCGGCGATGTGCGCGCCTGAGCGGTGATCTCCTTCAGCCGAAGGACGGCGCCCGGCCGTTCCGCGAGCTGGAGGCGGCCAGCGACGGCGTCCTGGCCCACGCCACGGTCGGGCGCTTCCTCCGCCAGGAGGGCGGCCGCCCCACCCGACAGTTCGTCCGGGCGTTCGCCATCGCCTGCGGGGCGAAGGGAATGGTGCTGCGCGAGTGGGAACACGCGTGGAACCGGGCCGAGGAACAGCGGCTCGGAGCGCCCGCAGTCATCTCCAGGCGCCGGGCCTCGGAAATCGTTCTTGCGGACGGCCGCCCGGTGCACTTCCACTCGGACCCCGAGCGCACGCCCGACGGGCAGGAGGTCCGGCGTATCACCCCCGCAGGAACGCAGTCGACGGGCGGGACCCTCGTCAAGCTCTCCCGCTCGACCGCGGCGAAGCTGGCCGGGGCCTGCCCTGTCTGCGCACAGAACACTCAGTCGTTTGCTGCTGTGCTGCCGCCGGCCCGATCCCCGCAGCCGGTGCTGCGGAGGAGGGCGACCGCCGGAGTCGCTGGGACAGGTACCGAGAGACCGCGGAGGGCGCCGTCGCGCCTGATGGTGAAGGCCAGGTATTAGGGGCCAGCTACTCGCGCCGCGCGAGATCCTCGGGCATAGGCTGGCACCGGGTCACTTATGGGTGCCTGCTGCAGCCGACGGTCACCGCCGCAGAGAGCATCAAGGGGTCGTCGATGGTCGACGCGCGCCAGGCCCTCAAGCACGCCCCCGGCGCCGTCCCCGGCCCCCTCCGGCAGGAGGACGTCGGTGAGGCGGCCTGACCGCACCGTCCGGTGTTCCCTCTCGGGCTGCCGACGGGGGAAGCGCCAGGCCCGCCGTGGACAACGCTTCAGAGCCGGGGAGCGTGCTGGCGCATGCCCATGCCCCCATCGTCTTCACCATCTCCAGCACCATCTCCTGGCGCTCGCGGGAGAGGAACACCCAGGCGAGCCAGGCCGGGGCGGACAGGCACACGATCACGAGAAGGGGCAGTACGCGGGCGACCACGAGGAGGCTGCGGGACAGGTAGCCAAGGGACGGCAGTGACATCGGAACTGCTTTCGACGAGGCGAGAGACCCTGATCCGAGACGCTTGTGTTTTCCCAGCAAAAGCGGCTCGAGATTTTTTTTTGAGGGTGCTCGTGCCTCGAAAAAAGAGGAAAGCGGTCCTGACCTGCGCTGATCGCGGCTCCGTCGCGGGCCGCAACAACCAGGCTACCGCCGTCCGAAGAGGCGCGGAAGCGGGCATCTCCCGTCTGCGCCGGACGGGGATTCGTCGTACTGAATGGGCCGGCCCTGTCCAATCACGTCTCCCGGCACCGAATAGGTGAAGGGTGGCCCACAGGGGGCACGCCCCGCGTGAGAGGCCAGAACCCCGCCGCGGTGTTCGGGGAGCGCCGCATCGTCTTCCAGAGCTCCGCTCCGGCTGGTGAGGTCATCGAGCGCGAGCTACTCGGCCGTCGCGTCCGCGTCCTCCTGGACGACTACGTGGTCCGTGACGAGCACGGCGGCTCGTACTTCGCCGCGGAGCTCCAGCACCGCTACCTGTAGCCCGGGCACCGGAGGCGCCCCGTCACTCCCGGCGGGGCGCGCCCAGGCAGACCGGCGGCACGGCGGGCAGTCCAGCCGACTGCGTGACGTTCACGGTGACATTGGTGTCGGCATGGCCCGCACCGGCCGGGTCGAGGAAGAGGGCGAGGGCCTGCAAGACCACTCCGAACATCGCGATACCGGTGTCTATTCGATCCATCTGGCTCCTCTTGGTCGGCAGCGCGCGGTGCGCCTCGCTCCGGGTATTCCGGGCATTGCCCGGCAGGACGCAGTGATCCACATGAATGGGTGTCTTCGCTGCTCGACGACCGTACGACCCCACCTCGATATCGGCCCCGCAGATATCAAGAACTGTCGAGTGGCCGGGGTCACACGCGCCTACCGTCGGCGGAGGGCCCTCGGCATGTCGTCTTGCCGCCTGCCGTCCCTCGTCCCGCCCCTGCTCTCGCGCCCCGCCCGGGGCCGGTTCCGGAGACGTTCACCGGCCCGGCCGTGCCCGAGACGTCCGAGGCGGAGACGACCCAGGTCCAGGCGTCCGCCGTCGCGGCCGCACCGGAGCGTCCGGCCGTGCGCCCGGCGACGTCGTCGCGCCGCCCGGCCGGGAAGAAGGCCGCCGCAGACCCGCGGTTCCCGCACGGTCCGCTCGCGGTGCTGGACGGTGACGGCTCCGCGTGCGGCACAGGCGGCATCGTGCTCGACTGCCCAGCGACCACGATCCCGGAGCTGGTGGAGTGGACGCTGCGCGAGTCCGGCCTCGGTGCCGCAAAGCTGAACCGGTACGGCAAGGACTCCGATCCGCTGATCGTCCTCACCGCCACGGCCCGCGAAGGTGCTTGCTGCGCTGCCCGAGCACGCGGAGCAGATGGTGTGAGACGTTCTGGACTCCGCGGCCGGGAACCCGTGGGGGTTCGCGCAGTGGGATGCCGGCGACCCGGAGGGCGAGGACGTGCGCATCGCCTCCGTCGGCCAGCTGTCCGTCATCTACTTCGCCAACCGCGCGCTGAACCACATCTCGGTGCTGGACGTCGTCTGGCTCGGATGATCGACGACCCTGGAGAGAAAAGCGCTGTTCAGGTCATAGTTACGCCAAAGGGTTGCCTCCACGCAAGCATGTGGAGGCAACCCTTTGGTCTTGACGCTGATGGTCAGCAGCGGGACCGCGGTGATGCCCGTGGCACCGTACTTCCGCTGCATGATCTGCTCGAACGACTGCACCGCTCTGCTGCTACCACAAAGCGGCTAGGCACACCTCTGAGCCCCATTCGTCACCGAAGCAAAACTTCCACCACCGCTACCAAGTTGGCAACCAACTCTAACCCTGTTGTTCCCACTTGGAAGCCGTCCATAAACAAGCTTCCAACAACTCCCACTAGATAAGTGGAAGTTGTAGCGTTTGGACCTGGAGTCTCTCCAGGTCAGGGCGCTGCATGCGTCGCGCTTAGTGCTGGGGGGCGACTTTCCATTGAGGCTGGTGATACCGCCGAGCTGACGGTCAGCGCGAGTGCTCGTGCACCACGGGGCACACGTGTTGCACGGCGGCTTGTCCCCTCGGGCTCGATGCTCAGAACCTGCTCGGAGCAGTTCAGGAGCTGTTTGGCCTGGTAGAACCATGCACCAGCAGAGGCCGCCACCGGTCAAGTCGGTCAACTAAATTCCCCAATTGGTCGACCAACTTCACTCAAGTTATCTCCGCTTGGGAAGGGCTCATAACCACCTTCTCTGCAACCATCGAAATGGCGTGAGATAGCTACCATTGTTACCTCTGAGGCTGACGTCACCAAATGTTGATCATTTTTCGGAAGGGGCTGAAGATGTCAGAGGTTGGCTGCCAACTTCCCCAAGGCGGCGCCTACTTGAAAGTTGCCGAGGGCTGGCACGCGTTGGTTTCCAACACGTGCAACTAGGGCACAACCCGGCGTAAGCGATAAGCGCGGAATCGGGCAGGGGCGCCACGAGTGTTGCTACCACTCAGCCTTTGTCTCTTCGGCGTGATTATACGTGCACACCTCTGAGCCAAAGGAAAAAACACGTGACCGACACTTCTTCCGATCCGGAACCAGACGCTCGCGCCCCTCACTGGATCCCGGTGATCACCGCACTCGGACTCGCGGTTGCTGCTCTGACTGCAGCTGTCGTCATGACGGTTCTCCTCCCGCAGGAGCCGGCCGTCTTCACAGCCGCCTCCACGATCGGCGCATCGGGGCTCGCAGCAGCGGCGAGTGTTGCCCTGCCCCGCCGCTGAAGGCGACATAACGAGCCGGTTCCGTCCCCGGCATGTCAGCTGCCGGGGACGGAACCATTTCGCATCGTGGCCGCGGTCTTGTCCGCTCCTGGCCAGCTGGACGGCAACCCTGGCCATTGCTGCGATCAGTCAGGCCTCGGGGCCGTTCGAGAGTGTGGCGCGACGCTCTGTTGGGTCCTGCCAGCCAGCGTCGGCACCCGTCGCACCCGCCATTCCCACACCGTCGCGAGCAGCGTGGCCAGATAGAGGAGGCAAGATGCTCGCGACCGTTCCCGCGTCTGCCGGTTTCGGCATTGCGGAGCTCCACATCGATATCGACGACGTGGAACACATGCGGCGGCAGGCCGCCGGCCTGGGCGTGGCCACCGGGTACGGCTTCGGCGGCCTGGACGTGCTGATGGCGCTGCCCCACGGCCTGCGTCGTGCGTCGTGCGTCCGCGCCGGGTGCTGGTGGCCACGGTGCGGTCGGCGGGCGCCTGTCAGATCGCTCTGGACGCGGCACAGAGGTTCACGGGGTTCTGCGCGCGCCGGATGATCATCACCCGGGCTCCCAGCGTGCACTACCCGCAGAAGCTGCTGGAGTTCGGTGTCTACGGCATCGGCGTCTGCCTCCAGCACGGCGACGGGCAGCTCGAGACGTTGGTGGAACCGCGGCCGCAGAGCAGGAGACACACGCCCGAGTCATGGTGGTTCGCGGAGACCGCGTACGGCCAGTCCTCAACCAGCAGTCGTTGCCGCACGCCCCTGCGCTGTCGCCGGCGCCCTGATCGGGGAGGAGGGATCTGCCTCATGTCCGCATCCACAGCGTCCGGGCGCGCGTACCGTGAGGTGACGACCTGCCGGGAGGACCCGATGAGCGCGCAGCCCGACCACGCCTCCGTCGCCTCGTACGCCCCCGCGCCCGGGGCGCCGGCCGAACTCCTGGCCCGGCTGCGAGCCGACAAGCGCGCCAACACGTGGGTGCCGGCCTTCGAGCGAGCGTGGGCGGCCGCTCTCGAGGAATCGCGCCGGACGTTCTCCCTGGCTGGGCTGTACGAGGTCGTCCAGGTGTGGCAGGCCCGTGTCGCCTCCGCCCCCGCGGTCGACGCGTTCCTCGCCTCCGGCCGCGACGACACCGGCTTCGTGGACCTCGAGGAAATCCGGAGCAGGCGCCGGTGACCGGACGGCAGCTGTACGCGGTCCGCCTCTCCGCTCAGGCCGCGAAGGTGCTCACCGTCCTGCCCGAGCACGCGGCGCAGATGGCCTGGGACGTTCTGGACTCCGCGGCCGGGAACCCCTGGGGGTTCCCGCAGTGGGACGCCGGCGACCCTGAGGGCGAGGACATCCGGATCGCCTCCATCGGCCAGCTGTCCGTCATCTACTTCGCCAACCGCGCCCTGCACCACCTGTCCATCCTGGACATCGTCTGGCTCGGCTGATCAACGCGGACGGGCCTGCTCCGGAACGAGGTTTCCGGAGCCGACCGGCGCCTGAAGGGGCTGCGCACCAACGGCGACGTCACCCTCGGAGTCCGGGTCGCCGGCGACGTCCACGCCGTCTTCGAGTACATCGAGCCCAAGTCCGAGGCGCTGCCCGACTGGCTCGACCTGAACGTCCCGGACGACCGGTTCATCGCCTCGACCCTCTTCCTGCAGTCCCGTCACCCCGGCTCCGCCTGGTACGTCGCGACCAGCGACATCAACCTACAGACCAAACTGCACGCCGTCGCCCTGCCGTTCATCGAACCCTGACAAAAGGTCTCTGTCTCGGCAGAGGATGCCGGGACAGAGACCTTTCGGCTGCTCAGCTGTGACGCGCTGGACTGGGCGCGAGGTCCGGAGCCTTCACCGTGTCAGGTGTCGGTGCAGGTGCCAGCGTCCCCGGGGACTGCGTCGCGGGCGTGAGGGGCGGCTGGCCGGTCTGCGGACTCTTGGTCGTGATGAACACGAAGACCAGCACGGCGATCAGGGCGAGGACGACCTTGGCGGCGAGGTCGATGGCAGCGCCGATGGCGGGGTGCCGGTGGTGGATCCAGCCGATCACGCACGCGACCAGCGCGATGACGACGATCAGCAGGAGCGGGTCGTGGCCGTACATGTCATACCTCTTGGGTCAGAGGCCGGGGGAGGCACGCGGTGTCGGCCGATGCGCCGCGCGCTTCCCCCGGTGAGGAAATGCCCGCCGTGGGAGGGCACTTGTGCCTCCGGTCGGCGGCACGGCAGCAGTCCAGTGGCCCGGCGCCGTGAGTGGAGTGACTACGGCGTTCGGAAGCTTCGGGATCTTCTGACGGTCCTCGGAAACGTTCGGAAGCCGTTCGGAACGGCATTCGCGCAGATCAGAGAGGGGTTCCCGCGAACATGACAAAAACACTGAATTGCTTTCATAGGGCAAGTAGCCGCATAAGTCGATCTTCTGACAACCTGTGCGTCACCTAAGTGTGATCAGGGAGCCGCTGTGACGCAGAACTACTTACTGGGCGTAACCAGTTGGGGCGACTACCGCGCCGCCCTGGCGCAGTACCGCATCGACTGCGGGGAGCCTACCTTCGGCACCGTCGAGGGCCGGGCCAGCGCTCTGGGACTGGGGGTCACTCTCCCGCCCGGCACGATGTCTCCCCTACTGCGCGGGGACCAGCCGATCAGGAAGCAGCAGTGGGCACGGATCGACGGGCTCCTCAAGGCCTGCGCCGACTTCGCCGACCGACCACAGCCCACCGTGGAAGAGATCAACCAGTGGAAGGAAGTCTTCGACCGCCTTCACGCCCCGCCCCGTGCGGACCCGCAGCCGCCTGAGCCCGATCCGAATCCCGATGCGCAGACGGGCAGGCCAGGGCGGCCTTCCCCGGCCCGCCGAAGGAAACGGTGGCCCTGGATCGCCGCCGCCAGCGGCGCCGTCGCGGTCGTCGCCGGGTTGGTGGCGTACATGGTGTGGCCGGACGCCGACTCCCATCCCGAGCTGCGGGTCAACGGCGCGTGCACCAGCGTCGGACAGGTCCTCCAGAGCACCTCGTCGGGGTTCACGAGCAACGGCCCCTACACCACCGAGGTCATCGAGCCCGACGGCCAGCCCTACACCCGCAGCGACTTCGACCCGCACGGCACGGCGAACAGCAGCGGCGTGCTCGGCTGGAAGTGGACCTGCGACCAGGGCGACCCGGTCGGCCAGTACAGGACCCGCGTCACCGACGACACCACCCACAAGAGCACCGACTGGGTCACCTTCCAGGTCAACGCGGCCTGACCCTCTCCAAGGAGTGCACGTGCCCGACAGCACCGAACCCGCCGGCAGTTCCCGGACCGCCCGATACCGGAGGCTGGTCCCCTTAGGCGCTCTGACGGCGGTCGTCCTGGTGTCCGGCGGTTATGCCGTGACGTCGGCGCACCACGACAACGCCACCCCGGCCGCGGACTCGAAGGTCGCCACACCGGCGCCCGAGGTTACCCGGCCCTACGGCGAGATCAGCCACGTCAAGCCCGACCAAGACCCCAACGACCTGGTGAAACTGCGCTCCTGCACCGGGCCTGCGCCGCAGGGAGACACCACCGGGGACTGCCCGATCCAGGACTGGCTGAAGCCAGAAACCCCCGTCACCATGCGGTGCTGGACGGACCTCGGAGTCACGCCCACCGGGTATCCCAAGAGCCACCACCGCTGGTTCTACGTCACAGAGAACGACGGCGCACCCCATCCCGGCTGGGCAGGATGGATCTACTCCGCCCTCATCCCGGTGCCCGAGCAGACCCGCACCCCCCTGTGCGACCCCGCCCTCATCGCCCGTTTCCCGCCCGTACCGGACACTTACACACCGACACCAACTGCGCCGGCCACGCCCAAGGCGACAACGCCCCCGCCTCCGTCGCCGGTCCCGTCTCCCACGCCGACCTCGGCCCCGTCGCCTCCGCCGCCTCCGCCGCCTCCGCCGACAACGACTCCTGCCACGCCGCAGACTGTGACCGAGCAGAGCGGCACCCACGGCTCGCCCACCTTCTCCGACCCGTACCACGCCAGCGGCCCAGGTCCGAAGATCGAGCCCATGGCGCAGGTGGAAGTGATCTGCCGGGTCTACGCACCCAGCATCGAATCCGCCAAGCCCGACGGATGGTGGTACAAGATCGGCGGTGACTGGCAGGGCCAGTACTACGCCGTCGCCAACACGTTCTGGAACGGCGACACCCCGGGCCAGAAGCCCTACACACACAACACGGACTGGAACGTCCCGCAGTGCAGCTGAGATACGGCCTGGCCCTGCCAGCGTACCGAGGCCCGCACGGACACATCCGCACGGGCCTCGGAGAGCGCGACTCTTATTGCGTGGCGGCCGGTACCACCGTCGCCTTCCTCGGCCGTCCGACGCTACGCCGGGCGATCGGGCCGAGTTCGGTGACGGTGACGTCGGTGTCGAGCGGTGCTGAAGGCGTACGGGACGGGAGAACACCCGTCGCGGGCTGGGGACGCTGAACCACCCACCGTCAGCGTTGCGCTGACGGGCCATCGGCATCGGGAGCTGTCGGCGAAGGCGCGGAGGGCACGTTCAAGAGGTGCTCCCGGTGCCGGCGCCGGTCGCGCCACCACTCCAGTCGGTCCCGGGAGTTCTGGGGAATCAGGGCCTGGAGGATCAGAGTCAGGGCGCCGGGCAGCGAAGCGGCCAGCAGGATCCACCAGGGCGCGCCGGTCAAGGTGAGGACGACGGGTGGCGCGGACGAGGCAAGGCCAGCCCCAAGCCGGGAAGTGATGTTGGGGGCGGACATGTGGGCCTCCTCAAGCTGATTGGAGGCCCAAACGTGGCAGTTGCTGGGATAGTCCATTCGAGGTCTTCGGCGTCGTCGCAGGTCGTTGCCGATTAACCACGGAGAACCGGCGCATGGGCGCCGGAAAACGCGATCGGGGGGCAGATCATGGCACGGCCGCTGGGACCGCCGAAGGGACGTACGGCTGCGGCGGACACGTTCGTCATATGGCTGCGCTCGATCATCGGCCACAAGACGGCCAACGAACTCGAGGAACGCTTCCACTACAAGCGTTCCGCCTGGTCTGAATTCCGCTCGGGCCAGTCCCTCATCTCCGAGGACCTGCTGCAGAAGCTTGTTGAAGCGTACGTAAGCAAGCCGGATCAGGCGGACGAGATAGAAACAGGCCTGCGGTTGCTCAGGGCGGCGCGCGCAGCCGTCAAGATCATGAACGCCCCGGCCGAGCAACGGCCCTCGCCGCCCGCGGGCCGAAGCGAGGAGCGGATCGACCTCGTCCAGGCTTTCCAACGCCTCGACAACGCACGGCAGCTGCAGATCGACGCGATACAGAGACTCGCCGAGTCCGAGCGCAACCGCGACCGCTTCGAGCGGCTCGCGGCCGCCCTGCAGGAGCGGTGTGACCTCCTGGAGGCCGAGCTCAAGACGGTCCGGATCCAGGCCCGCGAGGAAGCCCGCTCGGAGCTGCGCAGGGAACTCGATCTGTCGGAGGAGTACCGGCGCCAGGCCGATGAGAAGCTCGCGCAGGCCCGACGGACCGAAGAGCACGCCCGCAACCTGCAGGCCGCGGCCACCCAGAAGGTGACCCGGGAGCGCATCGTGCTGCGCGAGGCCGAACAGGACGAGGCGTACGTGACCGAGGACGCCCTGCCCGCTCCCGTCGTGTCCGCCGCCGAGGAACTGGGCTTGCTGCCGCTGGACCAGATACCCGATCTGCTGCGGGTCGGCCAGGAACAGCTCGACGATCAGGACCAGGAACTGGCCGAGCTCGACGAACGGATCGGTCTCAGCAGCACAGAGGGGGACAACGGGCACGAAGACGAAGGAGACGGTGGAACGGTTCTGTATGGCCAGGTCATCCATGACTCTTCGACCGCAGGCGCACCAGCCACAGACGACGGGGACGTCCACGCCGACGCAGCCCACCAGCCGGATCACGAAGTTGTCCGCGAAGAACCACCGGAGAACCCGGACAACCCCGTGACCAGTGACGTTCTCGGATCTCATTCCCCGGACAACGACGCGCCGACCGGAAAACCCGAAGAGCCGACCGACAAGGACCTTCTCCGCCTCCTCGCGGGCACCACCACATGGGCCTTGTTAGGTGCGGCGCTGCGCGACCTGCTCGTCCGGGAGGAGAGCGCTAAGAGGCTCACTCTGGCCTCCTTGACCAAGGTCGTGTACGGCCCCCGCTACGACAGCGTCGACAGCGTCGTCAGGACCCAGCAGGAACTCCGGGTCGAGCGCTGGCTTTCAGGGGAGCCGATGTACTCGGACCACCTGCGACGGATGGTGAGTGCCATGGGGGCCAGCTACGCGGAGGCCGAGGCGTTCGTCCTGGCCCGCGAGCGCATAGTCGCCGCCGAGAACGAGCAAACGCAGAAGCCGCAGGTTCAGACGAAGCCGCAGGTTCAGACGAAGGTCTCAGGCCGCGGGCGAAAAACGGCCTGGATCACCGCGGTCGTGACGGCCCTGCTGATGGGCGAGGCCACGGCCGCCTGGACAGCCGGCGTACAGGCAAGCCCTGGGATCGCCATATGGCAACTGGTCCTCTATGCGATCGGCACCCTGGTAGCCGTCTGCGTGGCGGGTGCCCTGTGCATCGGGGCGGTGGTACTCCTTCACCCGCTGGACCGCAAGCACGACCCGCTGGACTTCCTCTTTATCGCCGGGCTCCTGGCGGTCCTTGCCGGCCTTATCGTGCCGTGGATCATCGGTACGGACGTCCTCGGCCACTGGCTCGCCGACCAGGTCGGGCTGCTCCCCGCGCCGTCCAGCAGCAAAGGGAACTGACCCGTAACTAGGTGTTCAACCTTGACGCTGCAGGTCAGGGCCGCCATGTTGCCCAAGGAGGTCTGATCCGCCTTCCTGGGACGGCTGCCCGTCGTCTAAGTGATCAACGCATCAAAGGCCCCCGCCCTTCAAAGATGGCGCGGCGCCCCTCTTGCGGGTGAACCCCGCGCCCGAGGGCGCCCTCCCGCTACTTCCTGCGGGTGACGCCGTGTCAGTCCCGATGCCTACCGTCCGAACCGTGACACTCGCGCCCTGGTGGCGCCCGATGAAACGGCGGTGATCCGTTGAAACGGCGGTGATCCGTCATGTCCCTGGTCGATGGGCTACGCAGCCCCCACACCCCGCTGCGCCGGTTCCTGGACCGTGAACTGTCCGCCGGCGCGAAGCCGTTGCGCGACTCCTACCGCGCCCAGCACCGCGCCGCACACGTCCTGCATCCGCCGCCCGGCGTCGGCACCGAGGCCGGCACCGTCGGCACGGCGATCGACCAGCGGCTGCGCCTGGCCTTCACCGCGGCCGCGCCCGTCGACGACGCCTCCCTGATCGGCATCGAGCTGTCGGGCGGGATCGGCGGCCGCGGCGCGGGCCTTCGGATGCGCGCCGCCGGAAACGAGCTCGCGGTACGCCTGACCGAGACGGTGCACCGCCTGGCCCTCGACAACCGGGACCTCCCGGTCGACCACGGCCAGGACGAAGAGGAGGACCTGGCCCGCATGCTCATCGCCGCGGCCTGGTACCAGGTCCTCGCCCGTACGCCGATCGGCTTCGCCTTCACACCGCTCGCCAAGGCTGCCCTCGAGGACCCCGGCGCCTTCACCTTCGCCCAGCTGCTGGAGCTCCCGCACCGCGACCTGGTGGCCGATGTCACCAACCAGCTCCACAAGGCCGCCCACGGCCCCCTGGCGGCTCTGCGCGCCCGCACCAGGCCCGAGGACTGCGTCGGCGGGCCGACGTTCGCCGGCGCCCAGATCACGGCCGACGCCGACCTCGTTGTCGACGGTCTGCTGCTCGACTTCAAGAGCGCCCGCCGCCCGCTGACAGAGATGTCCCAGCGCACCGCCTGGCAGCTGACCGGCTACCTGCTCCTCGATGCCGCCGACCGGTACCGCATCGACACGGTCGGCCTCTACCTGACCCGCTCCGGGGTCCTCGCCTCATGGCCCGTCGACGACTACCTCGCCCTGCTGGGTACCTGCCGCCGCGACCTCACCGAGCTGCGCAGCGTGTTCGGTGAACTGCTCGCCGGATGCCGGGGCCAGGCCGACGCCCGGTACTTCGGCACGGAGGAAGAGACCGATCGCGTCCGGGAGTTCCTTGAGCGCCTGGCGCCGATCGCCGGGCCCGGCTGCTGCCCGGTGTGCACCCAGGCCCTGCCCGAGTCCACCCGCCGGCCCCGGAAGTTCTGCACCACCTGGTGCCGCGACCGGGACAAAGTCCTCCGGCGCCGCGGACTGCTGCCCGGCGGACCGCGCCTGCTGCTCCCCGCACCACGCAAGCCGTACCGGGACCTCCCCGACGACGCGGAGATTGTGAGCCTCACACCCCGTCTTCGCAGGTAGACGCGTCGCCCTGTGAGGCTGTCAGGTATGAGGAGCAGCATCGTCCCCGCGACCCGCGGCTGGTGAGGTGCTGCTTCTGGTCCTGCTGCACGGTGCTGTCCGGCGTGTAGGGAACGTGACTTCGCGAGCACTGGCTCCTGCGGTGATGGCGTTTTCCAGCTGGTCACCGGCAGGCGGCGAGCGCGGTGGTGAGGGCAGAGGCGAGCGTGAGGGTGGCGGCGAAGGCAACGGCGGCGCGGGTGAGCGCGGTGGGGTAGCTGGCACCGTTCAAGCGGGCCAGTTTTCCTGCCCCTGCGGCTGCCAGTACGGCGACCACGAGCACAAGCGCGATCGTGAGCAGGACGATGGGGATGGGGTTCACGAGTTCCTCCGTGGTCTGGCCAGCCGGAGTGCCGACAGATCAGACGGTGCCGGTATCGCCGTTCACTCAAGTCCGCAGTGAGCGCTGTTGAACAATGCGCTACAGAGTTGAACACCGCCGCGGGGCAGACGCGCGGTACAGGAGACCGGGGGGTGAGGTGGGGGTGACACCCTTCGATGCGCTGGCCGAGCTGCGCCGGCAGGTGGACCGGGCCCGGGTGGCGGCCGGGCTCACCAAGACCGCGCTGGCCGACCGTACAGCCCTGGGACACGTGCGGATCTCGCGGACTACCGTGCAGCAGTTTTTCCGAGCAGATGGCCCCCTCCCGAGCATGGACACCGTCAATGCCCTCGCGACCGCGTTGAAACTCGACGTGCAGCCTCTGCTCGACCTCCGCGGCCTCGCCGACGGGGCCGGCGGAGGGCAAGCGCCCGTATCGACTACCCCGTCCGCGCATCGCACTCCCAAGGACAGGCCGCGGCAGGCGAGGTCCGAGCCGCGGCTGATTGGGCCGATCCCGCGGGCCGCGCTTGCTTTCCAGCCCCGCAGTGAGACGAACCGGCTACGGGCGATGCTGGACGGTGGCGGCACCGCAGTACTGCACGGGCGGGCAACGTCCGCAGAGGTGGTGGGGGGCGCGCTGGTCGGGATGGGAGGCGTCGGGAAAACCCAACTGGCGGCCGATTACGCCCGGGCGGCCCTGGTTGAGGGGACAGTGGACGTGGTGGTGTGGGTGACCGCCACCGCCCGGTCTGCAGTCGTCGACCGCCTCGCTCAGGCAGCCGGCGAACTGTGCCCCACCGGGCTGAAAGCCCCGGAACAGGCCGCCGCCGCTTTTCTGGCGTGGCTCACGCCGAAGCGATCGACCGTCACACCCGTGCGATGGCTGGTGGTCCTGGACGACCTCACCCATCCCGAGGAGCTGCGCGGGCTGTGGCCGCCGGACAGCCCTCACGGCCGCACCCTGGTCACAACCCGCCGTCAGGACGCCGCCCTCATCGGACCCAACCGCATCTGCCTGGAGGTCGGCCTGTTCACCCCCGAGCAGGCCACCGCCCACCTCACCAATGCCCTCGCGGCCTACGGACGCACCGAGCACGCAGAGGATCTCGCCGCGCTGGCTGCGGACATGGGCCTTCTGCCGCTAGCCCTGTCGCAAGCCGCCGCCTACCTCGCCGACACCGGCACCACCGTCACCACCTACAGGCAGGCGCTCGCCGACCGTGCCACCGCGCTCGGCGAACTCGCCCCCGACCTCCTACCAGACCAGCAGCCCCATACCGTTGCCGCTGCGTGGACGCTGTCCATCGACCATGCCGACACCCTCCGCCCGGTAGGCCTCGCCCGCCCGCTCCTCCAACTGGCCGCATGCCTCGACCCCAACGGCATTCCTCGCACCGTTCTGACCACCACACCGGTCCGCACCTACCTCGCACACCACCGCACCCCCCTGCCCGGCCACTACCCACCGACCGAAACGACGCCCACGCCAGCCGACACCAATCCGGTCTCTGTAGCCGATACCGAGCGAGCGATCAGCGCGCTGCGCCGGCTCAGCCTCATCACCCACGACACACCCGCCGCCGTGCGCGTCCACCAGCTTCTCCAGCACGCCGTACGCGACACCCTCACCGCACACCAGCACGACGAGACCGCCCGCACTGCGGCCGACGCCCTGCTCACCGCCTGGCCCGACATCGAGTGCGACGCCCACCTTGCCCAGGCGCTCCGCGCCAACACCACCGTGCTTATCAAACATGCACAGGACGCCCTGTACCGACCAGACGCCCACGGGGTGCTGTACCAGGCTGGCAACAGCCTGGGCCGGATAGGCCAGGACGCCGCCGCCCGCGACTTCTTTCAGTACCTCACGGACACGACCACCTCGTACCTCGGCGCCAACCACACCGACACCCTTGTCGCTCGCGCCAACCTCGCCTACTGGCAAGGGGCAACGGGGGATGCGGTCGGCGCCGCAGACGCCTTCGCCGACCTGCTGGAGGACGCGGCTCGGGTGTTCGGCGACGACCACCCCGATACCTTCACCATCCGAGCGCAACTGGCTGATTGCCGGGGAGCGACGGGGGATGCGGTCGGCGCCGTGGACGCCTTCGCCGACCTGCTCGCTGACCGGACGCGAGTGCTGGGCGAGGACCACCTTGACACCCTGGCCGCCCGCAACAACCTTGCCCTCTGGCGTGGCGAGGCGGGGGATGCGGCCGGTGCTGCAGCGGCCTTCGCCGACCTGCTGGCCGACTGGACCCGGGTGCTCGTCGACGAAGACCACCCCCGGACTCTCGCCACGCGCCACAATCTCGCTCGCTGGCGTGGCGAGGCGGGGGATGCGGCCGGTGCTGCAGCGGCCTTCGCCGACCTGCTGGCTGACCGGACCCGGGTGCTCGGCGAAGACCACCCCGACACCCTCATCACCCGCGCCAACCTCGCCAGCTGGCGAGGGAAAGCAGGGGATGCGGCCGGCGCCATGGAGGCCTTCGCCGACCTGCTGGCCGATTTGACCCGGGTGCTGGGCGAGGACCACCCCGACACCCTGGCCGCCCGCAACAACCTTGCCCGCTGGCGGGGGGAGGCCCGGGAGGAGTGAAAGGCATCACGCTCTGATCGTTCATGAGGCGCTCTGGCCGGGCACCGTATGCACCAATCAGTGATGCCGACGCCGGGGAAACAACACAAGGAACGGCTTTCCTCGATCGGGTGTGAAACCCCGTACCCGGGCTGGACGCTGAATGGCCATAGGCCGGACGACGCTAGTTGTGGAACGTCACGTAATTCCCCACCAGCCGCGCCAACTTCCCCGCCCGCACGTTCGACCGAGGCTGACGCCTCCTGCGGCGAGTGAGCTGCGTGAGATCTGCTCCGGTCGGCTCACCTGATAAGAGTTTTGCTTGTACCCACTCCATGCCTCAGGATCCTGATGTGGCAGACATTGGACCTACCGAAGACGGGGTGCCGGAGGGGCTGCTGGGCTGGTGCTTGGTGGGCAATGTCGCGTGGGAAACCGCCCGCGGCGAGGGCGGCCTCGACGTCCAGCGCGGCACGCGGCACTTTGCGCCAGGGGCGTTGTTGTGGATCCCGCCAGTCCGATGGGACCCGGGCCATTGGCGCGTGCGGGCCGTGGGTCGGCACCGAGGTAACGCTCGCCGGTACGTCAACATGGTCGTGCGTGTGGACGACCTGGAGAACTTCCGGGTAAAGGGCGTTTACAGCGAGGGCCTTGTCCGTGCCCTCAACGGCTTCGACCACGATCCCGCTGCGCCGCGAACCCTCCAAGACCCGTGGTCTCGCGAGCGGGCTCAGAGTTGGGCAGACAGCTGGAATCAACCCCGTGAGCTGGTTCGCATCGACGGACGCCTTCAGGTAGGGCTCTTCGTGCCCAACCCTCCGCCCGCGGAGCTCCAGGTCGACGGTGAGACCCTGCACCTGGCTCACTACAGCGCAAGGGGTCCTCACTACAGCCGCATGCCCCCTCCGGTAGAACGGGCCCCGAAGAGCTGAGTCGACCTCTCGAACACGCGGGCGGGGAAGTTGACGCCGACTGGGGAATTACGGGCTCTGTCGGGGATCTTGTGATGCCACTCGTCTGAGCTGGGCATATACCGAGTGTGCGGTTCAGGGGGTTTGGGACGGTTGCTGCCGCATTTAGCTGATGTGGTGGTCGAGTCGATCGAGAGTGCGGCCGGTACGGTCACGTTCTGCGCTCACTCTGCAGTGCCGACGGCGAGGCGCCCAAGATGCGGGGTGGTGTCGTGGCGTGTGCACGGCCGGTACGCGCGCCGGCTCGTTGACGCGCCCATCGGCGGAGCGCCGACAGTGAGCTTCTTCAGCGTTGCCGCTCCAGGGTGAGGATGGCCTTGGCGATTGACGTCATTCGATTCGGGCTGCACCGGGACCTGCGGAAGATGCGCCAGGACTTCAGGCGGGCGACGCCGCGCTCGACCGGCGCTCGTGCAGAGGCCAGTGCCCGGTTGAGGGTCGTCTCGGTGAGGGTGAGTTTCTGCAGGGGCTTGCGTTTGATGCCGGTGGTCAGCCACGGGCCGCCGCCCTGGTAGGCGAGATCGGCCAGGACGGGAACGCCCTGGCGCCCGCAGATACGGATGATCCGGTGGGTGCGGGCCGCGGTTAGGTCGTGAGTCCGGCCCGGCAGAGCGGGTGAGAGCCATAGCAGCCGGCCGTCGGGGTCGGTGACGACCTGCACGTTCACGCCGTGGCGCCGGTGTTTGTGGGAATAGTCGGCCCGTCCGTCGCCGACCCGGTCGCACTCGGCGAGGGTGCCGTCCAGCAGGACGAAGTCGGGGTCGGTTTCGCGCAGGACCTTCAACAGACCCGGTGCCCGACCGGCGAGCAGGTCGATGACCTGGCTGGTGTAGGCGTGGGCGGTGGACTCGCTGATCCCGAACCCGGCGGCGATCTTTGCCAGGGTGGAGTGTTCGCGCAGGTACACCAGTGCCACCATCGCACGCTGGGAGGGCGGAGCTTGCAGCGCCGCTCGCCCTCACGAGTGACGACCAGCATGGTCACCCATCCCAGTTCGCGCAGTGGGCACCCCGTTGGAGATGCTTCTGCGCCGGCGCGGCACGAGACTTGCTGCAACCGAACTGGCCCAGACCGGCATGTACGTGTTGTGAGAACACCCCAACGTCTGCGGCCGGCCCAACAACATGTGCGGAAGTACCGACGGATCCTCGCGTTTGACAGGGAAGCGTTGCGCGTCTCCAAGCGTTTTCGGGACGAGATGACCGCGTCACTGCGACGCCGTAGACGAGCCCAACGAAAGGCCCGCGCCCGACGCTGGGGCACCATCGCGCTGATCACAGCGGGCGCGGCACTTCTGCTGGTCGGCTTGCCCTACGTAATCTGGCGCGGCCCCTATGTCATCGATGCAGGTCACCTCGACGAGGGCGAGTTGAGAAAGGGATCAGCGGCTCTGGTAACGGGCATCCGGACCGCGGTGGTCGCGTTCACCGCTGCCCTGGGCGCTGGCGTTGCTCTGCTCTACACCGCCCGCACCTACCGCCTGACCCGGCGGGGACAGATCACTGACCGCTTCACCAAGGCTCTCGAACGGCTCGGCTCACCCGAAATCTACGTACGCATTGGCGGCGTCCTCGCTCTCGAACAGATCGTTCAGGACACACCCGAACAAGCCGCCACGGACGCCGCTCGAGTCCTTGGCCACTTCGTTCGCCATCGAGCCCCCAAAGCCGAAACCCAGCCCGCCGCAGCTGAGGCCAGCAGCAACCCGCTGCCGACTGAACCGGAGGCCGATGTACAAGCAGCCCTTACGGCCCTCACCCGCACTGAATCCCGCACCCATATCGACCCCCGTGAACGGCTCGATCTTCGAGGCCTTCACCTTGCCGGCGCACGACTCCATGGTGCTGATCTCACGGATGCCGACCTGATGGGGGCGACGCTCACAGATGCCGACCTCAGCAAGGCGACGCTCACCAGGGCCAACCTGCACTCAGCGTCGCTGACAGGGGCCCAGCTTGTCGAGGCTCAATTCAGCAGGGCCTACCTTGTCGGGGCAAAACTCACAGGGGCAACCATGTTCAGGGCGACGCTCACAAATGCCGACCTGACCGCCGCGACGCTCACAGGTGCCAACCTGTTCAGCGCGACACTCACAGAGGCCGACCTGACCGGGGCGACCCTCACTAGTGCCAACCTAGGCTCGGCGTCGCTCACAGAGGCGAGGCTTAGCGGGGCGAAACTCACAGAGGTCAGCCTGCGCGAGGCGACGCTGACAAAGGCCGACCTGAGGGCCAGCGACTTGTCGACCGCAAAATCTCTGGTTCCCGCGCAGATCACTTCGGCCCGTACCGATGAAGACACGAAGTTGCCGCCACGCTTCTATGTCTCGACTGGGGCATCGGCGGTCTCTTGATCAGCAAGCTAACCGGTGGGGCTGCTCAGGGCCGCGTACGACGGCACTCCCCGGAAGATCGGACATCCTAGACACGCGCGACCGCAGCGCACGAGCGATGGTGAAAGCGATCGAGATGTCTGACGTCTCAATCACGTTGCTCGGGGGCCTCGTTGGTCATCCATCCTGCCGCACTCGACCTGCCGCATGCGCTCGTGGAGTGGGTGACCATGCTGGTCGTCACTCGTGAGGGCGAGCGGCGCTGCAAGCTCCGCCCTCCCAGCGTGCGATGGTGGCACTGGTGTACCTGCGCGAACACTCCACCCTGGCAAAGATCGCCGCCGGGTTCGGGATCAGCGAGTCCACCGCCCACGCCTACACCAGCCAGGTCATCGACCTGCTCGCCGGTCGGGCACCGGGTCTGTTGAAGGTCCTGCGCGAAACCGACCCCGACTTCGTCCTGCTGGACGGCACCCTCGCCGAGTGCGACCGGGTCGGCGACGGACGGGCCGACTATTCCCACAAACACCGGCGCCACGGCGTGAACGTGCAGGTCGTCACCGACCCCGACGGCCGGCTGCTATGGCTCTCACCCGCTCTGCCGGGCCGGACTCACGACCTAACCGCGGCCCGCACCCACCGGATCATCCGTATCTGCGGGCGCCAGGGCGTTCCCGTCCTGGCCGATCTCGCCTACCAGGGCGGCGGCCCGTGGCTGACCACCGGCATCAAACGCAAGCCCCTGCAGAAACTCACCCTCACCGAGACGACCCTCAACCGGGCACTGGCCTCTGCACGAGCGCCGGTCGAGCGCGGCGTCGCCCGCCTGAAGTCCTGGCGCATCTTCCGCAGGTCCCGGTGCAGCCCGAATCGAATGACGTCAATCGCCAAGGCCATCCTCACCCTGGAGCGGCAACGCTGAAGAAGCTCAGTGATCGAACTCGTGGTGCGCCGGTTCAAGTGCCTCAATCCGCAGTGTCCAGCGGTGACGTTCGCCGAGCAGGTCGAAGGGCTGACCAGCCCTCATGCCCGGTACACGCCGCTGCTGCGCACACTGCTCACCTCGATCGCCGCGTGTCTGGCCGGTCGGCCAGGTGCGCGGCTCGCGCCCGCGCTGGGCATCCGCGTCGCCAAGGACAAGCTCCTTGACCTTCTCCGCGGCTTACCGGAGTTGCCGCAGTCCAGCGTGCGCGTCCTCGGGGTCGACGACTTCGCGTGCCGCGACCGGGACAAGGTCCTCCGGCGCCGCGGCTTGCTGCCCGGCGGGCCGCGCCCGCTGCTCCCCGCCCCACGCAAGCCGCTTCTGAACCTCCCACACGACGCGGAGATTGTGAGCCTTACGCCCGTCTTCTCAGGTAGATGCGATGTCCTGCGAGACCGTGACACCGCTGGTATCCGTGCGCCCTATGTAGCACTCAGCGTCGAGCATTTAGCAGAGAGTGCCTTCGCCAGTTCGGTGAAGTGTGCTTGTCGATCCCACAAACCTTCCCAGTCGCTTCTATAGTTCTTCTTGGAAGCTATTTCAGACGGAAGCCTAGTCAGCATGCCACCCAAATCGCTGATCATGTGCGCGGGGTCATCCTTCGAGGGGAACGTCAACCCAGCCGCCGTGTAGCTGGCCATGGAATCGCCCAACTCCTCGGCGACACGCTTCTCATGCGCAACTGATCCGCGATAGCCAGTTAGGACGTCCACGGGTTCCGGATTATCTCCGTCACCACGTGTAGCCACTTGATCCTTTACCCCTTGGAGGGCTACTACCATGCCGGAGATCACCTTCTCGGTCCTCGTGCAGGTCGCCACTTGGGCAGCGGTGCGCCTATCGCGATCATCGCTGCTTGGTTTGGAATCCCTCGCCCATTGATTAGAAGCAAGCAGTCCCAACACCGCACCCAGTGCTGCGGCAGCGGCAGCACCGCCGAAGTACTTTGCGTGATCGCCCCAGTGATAGGGGCGCTGCGCCAAATTTAAAATGAATCCTGCCAACAGGGTAAGCAGCGTTGCTAAGATGGCAAAGATCCACTGATGCAGCTCCATCCGGTCATGGTCCCACACCGTTGACCCCATGCCTATAGGTCTACAACACGTCCGATGATCAAGAAAATGCGCGAGGTCACGCTCGCCCTACCTCTGATCATCGGCCGCCGCTATGACGCCTTAATAGTCATTCCATTTTAAGTCTGGTGTCGATCACTGAGACGGTGCGCCGCCTGGACCTCGACAACCAGGACCTCCCGGTCGACCACGGCCAGGACGAAGAGGACGACCTGGCCCGCATGCTCGTCACCGCGGCCTGGGACCAGGTCTCCGCCCGTACGCCGATCGGCTTCGCTTTCGCCCCGCTCGAGAAGGCCGCCCTCGAAGACCCCGGCGCCTTCACCTTCACCCGGCTGCTGGAACTCCCGCACCGCGACCTGGTCACCGACGTCACCGCACAGCTGCGCGCAGCCCGCTGGAGGCTCCGCGTGCCCGCACCCGGCCCGTGGGCTCCGACCACGACGGAAATCCTGCATGCCAGGCTCCTCGGCTGCTCGCGCTGGCATGGTTCCGCTAGTCGGTAGGCGGCGCTGTCGTCGTGGTGGCGGTACCGCTTGCGGCCCTGGTGGTGTCGAGACTGCAGCGCAGTATTTGCATGGGCCTGCGGAGCTCAAGACGTCTGCGTCTTGTCGGCGAACTGTGGGCGGACTTGGTAGGTGAAATACAGGGCGTTGCCGTATCCGGGCTTCAATTCGCCATCGAGATCATCACTCCCCAGCAACACCCCTCGCGAAGTGAAAAAGGTTTCATCGATGAATCTGCCTTCTTCTCCATACGAGTTTCCGTACACGCGGGCACTGCCTTCAATGAAATTGAGGTTGAAGCGGTCGGGGGCGGTCAAATTAATGCCGCTCCAAATCTCGCGGGGGAAGTTATTCTCGCCTTTCAGGAGGGCTTGCGATCCGATGGAAAGTCCTGTACATGTCGGAAGATTCACCATGAGGCGTACACCGCGGGCAGCAAGGTTGAGCTGCTTCGCATTGTTGTCGACGTACACTCGGATGGTGTAGGTCTTTCCGCGCTCGACAGTAATGCTGTGCTTCCACAGGTCCTTGCTTCCCGATTCGCGTATACCATAGAAGGCCCGCTCGTCACCCAACTGCGGGTTCTCTTGAATGGAATTAAGGGCTGGCCAGTCGCTATCATTTCCCTTGAAGAGGGGGCGATCTGGACCCCACCCCGCGACTTTATCCCCTTGCTTCTGGCTGCACATCGTGTCTTGTGCTGTCGGCGGAGACGGAACAGAAGGAACGTTAGATACCGCAGGCGGCTCGATGATGGCTCGCACTGTTGGCGGCTTCTGGTCCTTCATCGCGGTGTAGACCGCAGCACCGGTACTGCCAGCGCCCACGCACACTGCACCGATGGCGATTGCCGTCGTAACCTTCCAGTGCTTCCGACCAGGCGACCATGGCGGCGGCGGTGTTCCAGTACTCACCTGTGGCTCCTCCTGCGCTACGACTGCCGTGCACTCGACGCGTCCGATGGGATTGCCAGGTAAGAGTGTGCTGCGGGGGGTTAAAGTTCCACGTCTCACCGGGGAACGATGTGCGCAGCAGTCGGAGCAGGAGCTGTGCGCTACTGACCTGCAGATTTCCTTCAGCGGTGCGGTGATCTCCGGAAGCTCATGTACGTGAGGTCAATGAGCACCGCTCCCGGGAGCGGTTCAATACACGGTGGCTGAACGGCTACGTAGCTGGTGAACGGCGCGGCGCAGCAGACTAGGTCCGGCTCTCGGCGCCTACGGACCGCTGCATCCTCGGCCCCTGGGGGCCTCCGGTGCACCGAAGGGGCCCGCAGCTGATCCGGCGGCTGCGGCGTGCAGGGGGTGTTACGGGCCAGCGTGGCGGGGGTCGGTGGGGGGCTGAGGGAGGCACACGTGGCGGGTACTTCGTCGGCTGCGGTTGCGTCGTGGCGTGCTTTCGTGGGCTCGGGAGGGGGAGAGCCGGAGGGCATTTTGCCGAACTGTCGGAGGGGGTACCGATGTGAACGCCCCGCAGGGAGGCGCTGAGGGATGCTGTGCGCGACTGCTTCGCAGGGCACGGTGTGTGCGGGGAAAGGCCGCTGGTGACAGCCTGTCCTACTGCTAGAGAGGACGCCGACGTAGAAAGCATCCTGACCTGCAGAAACGCCCCTCTCCATCCAGACTCGACGATCTGGCACCCAGCTCCCAGCAACGTGCACCCGGTTTCTGGGAGCGGGGCAGGCAGCTCTGGGAGCCCTAGTGCCCATGTCATGAGGACCGTGACCACGGTTACAGGATCTGACCAGATTGACGTCAGGTTCATCAGGAGGCGCGCCTCAAGTCAGGCGGGAGGGCATAGCGATGGATCGGCATCAGGTTGAGCGACACGCCCTGGAAGCAGAGTTCATGAACTCCGTGCTCATGTACGTTAAGTTCATCTGGTCGGCCTGAGGGCCGCGGCTCATGCACGTCGAGGCAATGCCCAGTCATGGAGGGCCCGTTGGGAGCAGTACGCCGACTCGTTGATGCGGACACGGGCGAGGCCATCCCTTATGCGCCCTATGCCTTCTCCGGCGAGCACATCCAGGTCGACAAGGCGAGAGTCGCAGCAATCACGGAGAGCAAGGAGTTCACCCCGAGCCAGAAGTACCTGGTGCTGTGGTGGATCGGGGTCTCTCCCCAGGGCATGGCGCCGTTGAGGGCGACCGGCGCAGATATCGCCAAGAAGGTCGGGATGACCGGCGATGCCGTCGGCAAGATCAACCGGAAGCTGCTCAAGCGGCGCATCCTGATCGAGCGCGGCCGGATCGGCAACTACAGGCTCTACCGAATCAGCCCGTACATTGCCTTCCACGGGACCGGGATCGAGCAACGGGAAGCGATCAAGTCGTGCAACCCGCCGGACATCCCCGGCTTCGACAACACGTCCCCTTCGTGGTGGGAGGCCCAGTGAACAACGACGACAAGCGAAAGCTCCTGGACGTCCTCCACCGCACCGCAGGTATGACCGCCAACCAGCGCCTGGTCGTCATGCTCTACGCGATGCACCCCACCGACCGCGCCGGCGCCGTCGTCGAAACCGGCGCCAACCTCGCCAAGCTCGTCGGGATGTCGCCGACCGTCTTCTCCCGCACCCGACGCCAGGTCGTGGAAGCCGGATGGCTCGAGGAATCCGAGCGGCTCGCACACATCAGCTACTACCGACTCAGCGAGAAGAGCACCGGCGAGGACGTCGTCGTCCCTCTGCGCCGCGCAACCTGAACAGCTCCAAGAACCAGAACTCATGTACGTGAGGTCAATGAGCACCGCTCCCAGGAGCGGTGCTCATTGACCTCACGTACATGAGCTTCCGGTCCTCAGACACCACGAAATCAGCCAGGCCCCTGCTCAGCCCTTCTCCGACGGCGTCGAGCGCTGTGTCTGCCGAAGGTGGTCTCGCAGCAGCGTGCACAGCTGGGGCAGTGGAACCCGAGCGCCCAGAGCATCGAGGAATTCCGGCACGTCCCACGTGATCAGAGCGCCCTGACGGGAAAGATAGAGACCCACACGATCGATGCCGTACGCGTTGTCGTAGTCGAGCAGCAGGTATCCGGCAAGCTGCTGTACCGCAGAGCGGTTGAGCGTGTGCGGGCGCGTGGTGGCCTTGCAGTCGATCAGCAGCCCACCGACGATGAAGTCCGCATCAGCCCCGCCCAGGTCGCCACTGCCGGCGAACACCGGCCCGCACACCCGCTGCCCGTCCGGCAGCTGCCTGAAGGGTGCGAAAGGACGCTCAGCCAGCTCCATCTGCTCGGCAATGTCCTCCAGCACATACGCCGGCACCGCCGCGCTCAGATGGTCCAGGGTCGTGTGCGCGTCGGCGAGGGCGAGAAGGTTCCGGCGCCGGGAGAAGACGCCATTGCGGTAGACGGCCTCATAAAACCCCGCCACATGACACAGCCGGGTCAGTTCCTCCTCGCCCAGTCGGGGCGCACCCTCCAGGTGGTTCTGGAGACGGGCAAGCAGCTGGGCGCCGGCCGTATGCAAGGTCCTGCGCACCTCAGGGGCGGGAGCCCCCTCGATCGCGAGCGGGCTGCCGAGAAGCCGCACGCCCGCCGCGACCGCGCCTCCAGGACCGCGGCCGAGACTGAGCCGGAGGCGGTAGTCGATGGTGTGCCCGAGCGCCGCGTAATCGGGGCGCCGTTCATCCATGGGCTGCACCGCAGGCGGAAGTCTCCGGCAGCGCTGCAGGTAGGAGCCGACCACCCGCTCGGTGCGCGGCAGATGACGGTTCAAGAAGACGGACATCGGCGAGCGAGGGTACTGAAGCTGTCCCGTCAGTGGCAGCGCGGCCAGCGGCACGCCGTCTGGAGTACTCGTCACAGCCGCGCGCGAGGCCTGCCGGATCTGGGCTTCGGCGCACTGGATCCCGCTGGTATCCAGCACCTCGCGAGCCCGCGTCACCGCCACGTAAATCAGACGCGCCTCCGCTGCATGCACTCCACGTGCCCCGGCCTCGTCCGCCGGCGGCGTGAATCCGGCCCCGATCCGCACCCGCCTCCACTCCCGGCCCTTGGCCTTGTGGACAGTCGAGACCACCACACGCGCCTGGTCCTCATCGACCATTCGTCGCACAGCGGCGATGATCTGCTGGGGCCCGTAGGAATCGACCAGCTCCACGATCGCCTTCAGCTCCGCAGCCGCGGAGTCCTGCTCGGCATACTCTTGCACCTCGCCCCAGGATGAGAACAAGAACAGCTCATGATGCGAGGTCCGCCGGCCCGCCTGCAGATCGATCGCCGCCTCAGCGATCTTCAACAGCGGCTTACCGCCCCCGGCCAGCGCAACCGGCACGCCCTCCTCAAGGAAGCGCAGCACCTCAGCAAGTGCATCTGCGTTCCCGCGGCACAACACCGCATCGGGGACCTCGACCCGCCCCAGCCCCGAGACCCCACCTGCATGCCCGGTCAGCTGCATCGTCGACGACGCAGCCCGCAACCACCGATTCGCCACCTCCGCGATCGCCGGACCGAACCTGAACGACTGCGTCAACTCCAGCTGCTGACCAGGGAAACTGCTCATGATGTCCTTGGCATGGCGCCACTCATAGATCTGCTGCGCCGGATCCCCGACACACACGCGCTGCGCATCCTGCGCCAGGAAGATCTCCTCCAAGACCGGATTGGTGTCCTGCGCCTCGTCCAGCAGCACGAAGTCCGCCGGCAGTCTCGGCCGCGTCAGCGCCCACATCTTCAGGTAATGGTCGTGCTGGAACGGCAACTTCCCTTCGCGTGAACAGATGTCCTCCCACGCCCACTGCGCCCTCTTGAGCAGCACTTGCGCGAGATACTGCGCACCCTGATCATCCAGCCCGTTCACCGGCCCGAGATGCCGGGCCGCCACCTGCTCATCCGTGCTGTAGCAGAAACGGCGAATCATCTCCATCACGAGCCGCGCCTGCGTCGTCGCCCTCAGCCGCCTCTTGCCCACCGCCAGGTCGCGGTCCAGCCCCAGCAACTGCGCCGTACGCTTCAAAGGCATGTGGCGCGAGGCATCGAGCCGATCCTGGAACTGCCGACCTACTGCCCGGTGCGCCAGCGAGTGCGACGTACGGCACTCCACATTCCTTCCGAACCGTCCCTTGGCCTCGTCGGCGATCGGCTTGTTGAAGGCAACGTAGAGGCCCCGCCTGCGCGTGGCCGACCCCATCATCACTAGGGTTGACGTCTTCCCTGTGCCGGCGCCGGCCACCAACGCCAAGTCCTGGCCCGCTGCAAAAGCCTCCCGGGCCGATTCCTGCTCAGCCGTCGCCCTCAACGCCACACCACACGTCCCTTCCACCCGCAGCACGGGTTACCTCAATCCGGCCCGTTTCGGCCGCGCACGATCAGCATGGCGGAGCCCACTGACACCCTGTCACCTCATCCCATACGCCTATGCGAATCTTCGAATAGATGGCCGATCGGCTACCCCTGCCTGCCCATCTCCTGACACGGCCGTTCACGGAGCGAGAGTGCCGTTCCCATTCCCCCGTCGCAGATCTGACAGGTTGACCCGCTTCAGCACCGGACGCAGCACGGCACGCTCCTGATGGTGGTCCTGCCAGCGCCCCTCAAGCGCCTTGTCCTCCAGCTCGATGTAGCTAATCCCGGCACCCGAGTCGGGCAGAATCCGCAGAGCGTCCACCCCACCGTTGGCAGCGATGAACTCCTCGGCCAGGTCGAGGAACGTCGGGGCGGCATGGTCGATATGCAACTCCGTAGCAGACGGGATTGACGCGCCTGTGACGGAGCAGACGAGAGGCTGCCCAGAGTTGAGCACCGCGTTCCGTGAGGCCGCCACCTGATCGGCTATCGCGTGCCGCAGTGCGGTAAGCACCTGGGTGCGGTGGCTGAGGGGGGTCAGACAAGCGTTCCACGAGAAGTCGGCCACCTCGCCGTCGAGCCGAACCAGGGCGATTCCAACGCTTCTGCGTCCATGATCGGTGTGGGAGATGACGCGGAAGTGGGCGATGCCGTCACCCCGCTTCAGTTCATATTCGGGGTGGCGTTCGAGAAGGCCACGGAGGAACGCGTCGTCGTCTGGGGCAGTGACGTCACCGCCGATGCCGTATCGCTGGACGATGCTGCGGCAGACGTCCCTTACGGCTTCCTTGGTGGGGTAGCGGGTCGCGCCGATGGTTAAGCCTCTGGGCACAGGGATCTCCGTTCGGGTGGCGGTCTTCCTGCATAACCTTCCACCACCGGACGATGGAGACGCAGGCGCGGAAGGTCTGGAGCATGTTCGTCGGCGCCGCCCTGGCCTTACCACTGGGGCTACCTCACCTGTCTGGATTGCTGGCACTCGTCTCCGCGCATGTACCCCTGGTCGCCTGGGGGATCAGATCACGTCGCATGGCGAGAGCCGCAGCAGCGCTGCCCTCGATCTCCCACAAGCAGACTGACCCGGCCTAACCCGGCCCGCCACATCAAGGGCGGCGACGCCGTCCTGCACGAAGGGGAGTAAGGCCGTGGGGGAGATTGACGACGAGATCGAGCGGGCCGACCGGGAGAGTTTCACCCGTCAGCCGCCGAAGACGCTGAAGGGGCAGATCGGCTACCTGGTGCGGCAGTTGGGCAGTGCGAAGGCCGTCGCGCGGGAGATCGGGGTCACCGCCGACTCCGTCAACCGCTACCGGCGCGGTGCCCGCAAGCACGCCCGGGCCGACGTCGCCGCGAAGATCGACGACGCGGTACGGCAGCGGTGGCAGCCGCAGGTGCGCAAGCGCCGGCAGCAGCAGGCCGCCACCACGGGCGGGATCACGGTGGAGACGAGGGCCCGGTTCGGGTACACCGCGCTGGTCGGCACGACCGACGATGGCCGCTTCCGGCGACTCACCGTGCACCTCCCCCCGGCGTACTCCCAACGCCTGTTCGACGCCCGAGACAGCCGAGCCAGCGACCAGCAGATGTGTGGGATCATCGCCGTAGGATTTAATGAAATCTATTTCCAGGATGGCGGCAATCGCGCCATTGGACTCTCCGATGTCGAAATCAACGACATTGGCTATCTCGACCTCGACTACTAATCCGAGAACGCTTCAATTCGGCTACGCTGGCGCTCGGCCCGTCCAAGCAGCCGCTGGCCCTGACTACCTCACAGCACCGAGTGTGTAGGTGCCGAACCACGCTGCCCCTGTGATGCAGAGCAACACGACAAGGCGCGCAGTCCAGTTGTCCTTCTCGATTGCCAGCCGGATCGTCCGCCAGAACTCCCTGCCCATGGCTCCTCCTTGACGTCGCGCGAGGCTTGGGGCGCGGCCGGGCTTAATCACTCGCACCCGCATCACGGACCAGTCAGCTCACTCGCTCCTGCGCCAGCGGGGCAGAAACGCGTCACACTCGGAGCGGCAGCTCGGGGCTCCAGTACCCAGGCCACAGGACCGACCAGCGGCCGAAAGCATGGCGGCCCGCTCGTCGGCCGTCACACGTGCCGCTGCGCTACGGACGCGCATTAGCGTCACACTGGCAGCTCGATGTCCTGCCCGAGCACGCAGGGCGGATGGTGTGGGACGTACTGGAATCCGCGGCCGGGAACCCCTGGGGATTCCCGCAGTGGGACGCCGGCGACCCAGAGGGCGAGGACATCCGGATCGCGTCCGTCGGTCAGCTGTCTGTCATCTACGTCACCAACCGTGCCCTGCGCCACCTGTCCGTCCTGGACATCGTCTGGCTCGGCTGATCCGGGTATGACGAACGGCCCACCCCGGTCACATCGGGGTGGGCCGTTCGTCACGGCGGGATCAGGGGAGGAACGCCATCAGCTGCTTGTGCGTCAGGGGCGAGAGGACGATCGGGATGTACAGGGCCGCGGTGAGGAGGATGAGGCTCGACTTGTCCTTGAACACTTTGACCAGACCGCGCAGGCCCTCCCGACGGCGCCGGGACTTCAAGGCGCCCTGCCGCTCACGCTGGCGCATCTGCGATATGCGGATGCGGGTCACGGTGAAGTGCCACATCACCATGCGCTCCTCCTCCATCCCGCACGCGGACAAGAAGATGTGCAGCCACTCCGTGGTGGGCAGCGTGTTGCCGCTCAAGACCTGCGTGAAGGTGGAGTCGGAGATCATGTAGTGCCTGCGGCTGCGCTCCTCCAACTCCTTCAGCGAGAGCTTCTTGTCGTTGACGAGCTCGTTCATCAACTCGATGACGTCCTCGGGAGTCGTGCACAGCGCCAGGGCGGTGTGCATGTGGTCGCCGGAGGTGACGGACGTGACCCGCTTGTCCCTGCGTTCGAACGCGCGGGCCTGCTGGACCAGGGCCAGCAGGCCCTCCGGCTGTACCGGCACTGGTTGTGGGGCGGGCGGATCAGGTCGGCGACGGCGTGTGACCAGCGTGAGGCGGGGGATCGGCGTCTCGCCGGTGTCCTCGGAGCTGGTGGTCCCCCTGGTGTCGCGGAGGGCAGCGCGGTGGGCGCGCTTCCAGCGCTCCAGGTCGCCCTCGTATCCGCAGCCCTGGACGAAGGCCTGGACGAGGTCCCAGGAGGGCACCTTCTTGCCGTTGGTGGCCTGAGAGACGGAGGTGGGCGAGTAGTTGATCTTCTTGGCCAGCTCACTGATGGTCAGCCCGCTGTCCTGGCGGAGACTGCGCATGTCCAGGACCAGTGACCGGTGGGACATGGCGATGTCGATCGGGATCTCCTTTTCAGGCCGCGCCATGACCGTTCTCCTTCCGCCCGTTGTGCCGACACCGCTCGATGCGCCGTTGGGCGGCACGGGCGAGCTTCCGGTGCCGGGGGTGCTTGATCCGGGGCGCCTCGGCTCCGCCGTCGCTGGCCGCCGTGTCCGAGGCGGCCGGCGTGTCACCGGAACCCGGCGAGGCGGTGGAGGGCGGGGGCGTCACCGCGTCCGTGTCCGCCGTGTCCAAGCCGGTGCCCGGAGCGTTGGCAATGTCGGAGACCACCCCGTCCGACTCGTCTACGTCGGTCTCGATGGCGTCCGTGTCCTTGGGAGACCTGTCATTCTCACCCGGCGTCAGGCGGAAGGCCTGGTACAGGAGGTTGCCGACAGCGCCGCTGACCACGGCGCCGAACTGGGCAGAGTGCTGCGGGTCCAGGCCGTAGTGAGAGGCCGCCAGACCGGCGATACCCCCCGCCGTGCTGGAGAGCGCGGCGGCAACGGCCGCACGCTTCTTCGTGCTCATGTGCGTAGGTCCAATCTGTGCCCGGCCCTGACGGGCCGGGCACTCCTCAACTTCATGTTGGCGTGAGTGACTTGACTGCTCGGGGTCGCCGGCCCTGACGCCGTGTGACCTGGGGGCGCTGCATGACTGGGTGTCACGCGGCCTTACTGCGGCTCTCGTTGGTGCTGCGGACCGGGCTGCAACCCGTGACCACATGAGCGCCTGAGCACATTCTGCCCCAGCACATCGAGCCAGGGAGGGCGAGCGGAATCGGGCCGAACGGGGGACAACGATGTCGGGACGGACGCCCCTCACACACTCGTTGAACAGGCAACATGTGACGTATGCAGGAACAAACCTCGGTCGGTCAGCGGCTGTCTGAGACGGTCAAGAACGATCGCGAGCCACAGGAGGGCAAGTTGGCGCCCGAGTGATAAGCCATCTGAGCGCTAAAGAACCCGCCCCGCGCGACAGGTGAACAATCCCCTGCCCGATTCCGTACAGAGGGAAGAGTCCAGGTCACAGATCCAAAAGACCTGGTCACAGGTTGTTCACATAGTTCAGAGCACCGTACAATGGCAGGGCAAAAACGGGCGTTTTGGCTCCACACACTCCCCCAGGCACGTCACCATGGGGGAACCGGCTGGCAGCGACCAGCCCCGTCCAAGGCTTCAACTCATTGGCGTGAGTGCACCCTTGGCTGCGCCCCCCGCTGCAACGGGGGGCCAGAGGCTCCGCTTCACACGAAGCGATGTACGAAAAGCGGCCCCTCCAGAGAGGGGCCGCTCATGTGAAGAACTCGATCACGCGTTCGTCCGCCCTTGTGTGCCTGTGTGACGGATCCCACTGATCACTTGTCGCGGCTGATGCATGAGTATCCGCGCTCTAGCGGCCAGCGAACCGTCAAAGAAACGCAAAAGGGGCAGGTAAGGGCAGCCTTGCCATTCTGCCGCGCCGGCCTGCACACCACGGAATATGCATATATGCATACCGATGCCGCTGTGACTTCCCACTCGAGAGTCCCCTATGGCGGCACGCGCCGCCGGCGCTGAAGGCACTCGCCCCCCTCCTCGGGGCCACGCCGTGCGAAGCAACCGTGCGGAATCCCGCATGCCCGCCGTCGCGTCGACGGCGCTCCTTGGAACCCGTCGCAGCGCAGTCCTGCCCGGGTGAAGTGAAGCGCGGCCGAAAGGGTGCTGCCATGACGTGGCCTCGCCCAGCTTCTGTATGAGGGCAACGGGAGCCTCTCAGGCATTCACGGCTAACCTGCGCGCGTCCCGTGGCGGTGCGCCCTCGCCACGAGAACGCCCCATCGCGCGCGGCACGGCCGCTGACTCCATGCGCCGGCGAACCGCCGAGCCATCGGCGCAACTGCGCAGATCTTCAGAAGCAACACAAGGGCGGCACAAGGGAGATGTAGGCGGTACCAGCCCATTGACGACACGTACGCGCTAGGAGACGGTGTTCCGATCAGGGACGGCGAGCGAAGGAGCCCGACCGTGGCCGGGTGGCAGTTCGCAACGTTCGGATCATGCGGAGGCGCGCTTGTAGAAGTGCTGTCGCTGCTCTACTGGGTAGGCCAATGGCAGGAGGCACGGCGTACAGCCAGTGGTCGCATCAAAAGGAACACTCCAGCCTGGAGCACCTACGTCGACTGGAAGGTCCACACCGCGCTCATCATTCTGCGTGGTGGACTAGGGGCTTGCGCGGCAGCTCTTTTCGGCGTTACCGGTCAGATCAGCGGGGCGTATGTTGCAGTCGCCCTCGGATTTGCCGCGCCTTCTGTCCTAGCCCAACTCGGGGGAATTCCTCAGATCGCTGCTGCTGTCAACCAGACGTCAACGGCAGATTCGACACGCTCGGACAATGCGACAACCGGACTGTCGGAGCATGCCGTGGACAGTACTGCCAAGCGAGGGGCGGACAGGACCGCTGATGAGCGCTGACTCCCTGACCCGGCGCATCCTCACGGGTTTGGTGACACCACCGATCGGACGCCCGTCGTCTGGACAACCCCCGAACACCAGCGGCTACAGCCTGCCGCGAAGGGTTCTCGCAGGTCTCATGGGCGTTAGCCTGCGCCCGAATCCCGCAAGTGTCCAAGCACCTCTACAAGTGGCTCCTAACCAAGCTCTCGGCAGCGAGCATCGCTGGGAGGCCACTGGGTCCACATGGCGACGCAGCCACCCTGAATACCGCCGGGAGAGAAGAAGTGGGAAATCATGGCTGAGCTGGAAAGCGTTGCTGTGGCTCTTACTGCGGTCATTGTTGGAAAGGTTGCTTATGACACGTCGACGCCTAGAGGAAGAGCGATACCACCTGCAGCGTGCGGAGCTGCACGAGAAGCTGCACGAAAAGCTGCACCAGGAAGCGCTGCTTGATGCAGGGCGTCGCAGGCTCGAGCAGCTATACCGGGCCATCGATGACCCATCGCTCGCGGAAACCATGAGCCTCCTATATAACGTTTCACCAGAGAAGCGACGTCAGTTCCTCTTCATACAGGCCACGTACGAAAACATGGTCCTCGACGTCAGGACTGGCGTATTGACATGGGATGAGCTGATCGGGCGGCTGCGAATCTTCGCGCGGAACGCGGTAGTAGCTGAATACTGGGACCGTACAGCTGAGGAACGCAGGGCCCTGCCCCAAGACAGCCTCGAAGCACGTGTGGGACAGGAACTCGACGTCATGTTGGAGGAACTCGCGGACGACCCCGAAGAGTGGTGGATCACCGGCAGTAATCGCGGAGAAAATGGTTGGAGCTAGTGAGGGGAGTAAAATCCGGTGCAAGGTGCGCAGCGGTAGGGGGTGTAAGCATCTAATCCCAGACTCTACACAGGCACGAATCATGATGCATCACCCGCATGCCAACTTCATCCAAGGGTGGGCGCATGACTCAATATCACCCACGAGCGACCGGTTGCCTTGTATGCTGGCAGCCCATTGGTGAACATGTTGGGACAGCCAGACGATGGGGGAGGTGTTCAGGGTGGAGCGCAGCGGAACCCGTCACTACAGCGAGGCCGACACCCCATCAGGTCGACGGTCCGTCACATCTATTGCCAGGCTGACAGTGGGGAATCTCAGTCCTTACGCAGTCCCGCACACGATGCAGCGCCCTTACTGCCAGCCTTAGGAATCCCGCTTGCGGGATTCCCCCAATTCGCGCTTGCGCGAATTGACACGCACTCAGAATTCCGCTTGCGGAATTCGATTCCCGCGCTTGCGCGGGAATCTGGCGGAGCGTCAGCGGAGCCGTTCCCTATGCAGCGCGCCAGCGCTGCAT